>JAPOYZ010000172.1 GCA_026706325.1 Candidatus Aminicenantota bacterium | reverse complement strand
CGGAGTGCGGCGGTAGGAAAACCGCCGCTCCACCGGCGACAGGAAAGTCGCCGCTCCGCTCCCATCCTTTTTCTAACGGCATTTCGCCGGGCATGGGCCGGTGGGGAAGCTCCTGAGAAACCGAGGAAAGAGGAAAGAGAAGTGAGGAAAGAGTGAAGACAGACTGGTCGATTACGCCCAGCCGACTCGGCAATGGTGATGGACACGCAGAGGAAGACGGAGCCGGGTGAATTCGATGCCTGTTTCTCCGAGGCGTCCGCCGGGCGGGTCCGGTGGGGGAGCTCCTACCGCGAAGAAAGAATGGGGGACAGGAATGTCCCCCCTCCTATCAGCTCTCGAACCACTCGACGGGGATGATGGACAGCTTCTTGTCGCAGAAGAAAAAGGTGGGGTGCCCCTGGTACCACTCGTAGTAGAGGAGGTAGACGTTCTCGCCATAGATTCGCACCGAGTGGTAGGCCCAGCAGCGGCCCTCCACCTCCTCGATGGTCTTGGCGTACCGGAAGCTGGTCCCCTCGTCCTCGCTGACAGCGAACGCCAGGGGCCGGCGTTCGGTCCATTTCGCCTCGGCTCCCTTGGGGTTGTTGTTGTAGATCATCGCCAGGCGCCCTGAGGGCAGCCGGAACAGGGTCTGAGGCGAGGTGGGGGCGACGATTTCCTTGATCGGCTCCGGCTCGCTCCACGTCACTCCCGAATCGCTCGAGAAACACTTGTAGGGATGGTTGAGCTTGGTCCGGTTCACCATCAGGATCCGGCCGTCGGTCAGCTCCACCAGTCCCGGTTCCTGAAGCGTGATCTGCCAGTACTCGCGGCCGGGATAGTCCTCGCGGCGCAAGGTGCAGGACTCTCCGCGGGTCCAGGTCTTCCCGCCGTCGTCCGAGTAGTGCGCCAGGGCGGACTGCTTCTCCCAGCCCAGTTCCTTCCCCGGGTCCAGGGCGACGGCCGACGGGACCAGGATCCGGCCGCTGGAGAGCTGCAGGACCCGGGCGTTGTTGGTCACATAGTAGTGGTCCCGGTCCGACAGCCGGACCGGCCTCGATAAGTTGACGCCGTCCTGTGAGACCCGGGTGTGGATACTGCTGCGGATCTTCCGGTGGAACGCCTTGTTCTCCGGCTCCGTCTCCTCCTTGCCCATGTAGAACAGGTGGATCTCTTCCGAGCCGGAGAGGCGCAGGAGGCTGGCGCTCATGAGGTTCGAGTTGGCGGCGTGCTCCGTGTCGCTCAGGGAGGCCACCGGATGGATCGGTCCCCAGGTATGGCCCATATCCTCCGAATAGCGGCCCACGATCTGGGATCTGGCATGGTCGCTGGCTCCCGAGAAACGGGACCAGACGGCCAGCAGGCGTCCGTCGGGGATTTGAACCAGGTCGCCTTCCGAGTGACGCGGGAAGGTCTCGTTGGACCGGCCCAGGATGAGCTCCAGACCGGGGGCCCCCGACTCCCGCTCCCGCACCCGGATTCGTTCGGAACCGGATTCCCCCGGTCCTCCGCCCGGGGTGCACGAGAGCAGCGGCGAGAGCGAGACGAGAGCGGCTCCTCCACCCAGATTCGCCAATGCCCGGCGGCGGGAAATTTTCGGTAAGGAAGGGGAAGCGGCCGGCGGAGTCCCCGGGCGCATCAGCGGGCGCCGCGTTCGTTGGAGAGGGTCCGGTAGTATTCCTCGACGCGATCGCGGAACACGGGGGGAACCTCCTCCTCCTGGAACAGCCATACGAGATTCTCCTCTTCCCGGTCCAGGGCGCGGTTGATCTCCAGCTCCAACTGTTGGAAGCCGTGGACGATCTTGGACTTGAGCCGCGCGATCTCCTCCGGGTCGGAAAAGATCCGCTCCAGAGCCAGTTCGCGCATCTCCCGGGACAGGGCCGCAGCGTCCCTCCCCAGGGAGTGCTCCTCACGAAGCAGGCGGGATATGGATTCGGCTTCCTGGAGGCGCTCCTGCCACTCTCGTCTCAGTTGGCGCGGGTCGATGCCGGAGAGGTTGGCGCGGCTTCCGGCCTGCCGGGAGTCGCCCGGCTTGCCCTGGGGCCGGAATCCGGAATCGCCTTCACCCTGGGATCCCTCCCGGCCGGACAACTCGCCGGTGCCTTCGCCGGAACCTTCTTGTCCCTCGGACCCCTCCGTCCCCTTGGCGCCGGACTGGGAGAGGCGGCGGCGCAAAGACTCCAGTCCTTCCACCAACTCGGCGATCTCCTCCCCGGCCCGCTTGAGGCTCTCCTCGGCACCGGGCGGCCCCTTCCGGCCCAGGGCATTGGCCGCCTCGTCGATGTTCTCCACGAGCTCCTCCAACCCCTTGGTCACCCCTTCCTCACGGTCCCGAGCCAAGTCGACCCAGCCTCGGGACAGCAACTCGGAGCCCTCCTGCATCTTTTCGGAAATTCTGTCGTCCCGGATCCTGTTCCCGGCCTGCTTCAATTGGCGCGACGCCTGCGGCTCCCGCGACGCGGTCCGCTTGGCGGTCTGGTGCAGTTCCCCTTCCACCCGGGAAAGTTCCTGCTGGAGTTCACCCTTCTCCCGGAGCAGGTTTCGGATCTGGTTGATGGTCTCCCGGTCCACCTTTCCCTGATTCAGCCGTTTCTCGACTCCGTCCATCCCCTCGAGCGTCCCTTCCTGCTGGTGCAGCATGCGCCGGGAGTCCTGGGACAACTGCCGGATTTTCTCCGAGATCTGCTCCTGCTGGGCCTTCTCCAACGCCTCCTGGGCTTCCTTCATTCGCTCGAGCGCGCGCTCGGCGAGCATGCGCTGCCGCTCCCCGGACTGGCCGCTGCCGCCCTGTCCCAGGTCGCGGGCCGCCTCCCGGAGCCGGTTGCTGACCTTGGACAGCTCCCGCTGCTCCTCCTGCCTGGAGAGCCGCTCGAGTTGGCGGGTCAATCGCTCGATCTCCTCCCGGAGCTGCTGGGCGGTGAGCCGGTCGGAGCCGGAGCCGCGGCCGGCCATGCGCCGCGAGCGCTCCACCGCCTGCTCCTGGCGGCGGGCCAGTTCCTTCAGCTTCTCCAGGGCCTCGTCCAACTGCTGTTCCTGGCGGAACTGCTGGTTCTGGCGGATGGTCTCGTACTGGTTCTTGGTGCGGTCCAGTTCCAGGTCCACCAGGTCGGCCAGTTCCTCCGAAGTGGCGCCGCCGGCCCCCTGCGACTCGCCGAAGGAGACCTGGATCTCCTTGAACAGCGACTCGGCGCTCAGCAACTGCCGGAACGCCTTTTGCTCATGAGGCAGGGCCTGCTCCGGCTCCAGCTCGTTGAGCCGCTCGTGGGCCGGCTCCATGTGGGTCATGGCCTCGTTCAGCCGTTCCCTCATCTTTCCGAAGCGCTCGTCGGACGCGGCCGCCTGGCGGCGCTCAAGACGGTCGGCGATCACCTGGACCTCCTCCCGGAGGCGCTGCTGCACCAGGGCCGCCGTCTGGCTCTGCTCCTTGAACTCGTCCGCCGGCGTCGAGGACCGGTCCTTCTGCAGCTTGAAGGTGGCGATGATGATCTGCTTCTGGCGCTTGGAGAGTTCCAGCTCCTGGGAGCCGCCTCCGGGGAGGCCGATACCGCCGGTCTGGGACTGGTAGTACTCCCGGTCGTACGGCTGGACCTCCAGGAAGAAGATGTCCGTATCCGAGTGCGAAACGGCGTCCGAGGCGCGGGCGTGATAGGAGACGAAATCCCCCGGCACCAGGTCGTGCTCCTCCATGAAGAAGGTGTGGCCCACCGTGAACGTGCCGGCGCCGGTCACCGGCGTCAGCTCGAAGGCCTGCTCCGCGTCGCCGTTGACCGAATAGCGGAGGGAGAGGCTCCGAATCCCGTGGTCGTCTCCGGCCTGGAGCTCCATGAAGACCTCTTCGATGTTGCTCACCCGCCGGTCCCGTCCGGGCTGCCTGAAGACGATCCGGGGGGGCTGGTCCTCCACCGCCAGGATCACGTACTCGTTGGTCCCGGGGTTCCACACCTCCTCCTGGTTCTGGAGGTGGATGCGGTAGTAGTCGCTGCGGTCGATCTTGAAGGAGCCCCGGTATCCGCCGGAGCCGTCCGCTTCGAGCCCGATGGAGCCGCCCTCCTCCAGCTTCAGGAGCGCTCCCCGGATGGGCTGGTCGCTCTCGATGCGAAAATGCGCGGTGGTGCCCACCAGGGCTTCGATGTCTCCCTCGTCCTTCTGCACGGCCGGTTCGAGATGCGTGTACTTCGGATAGACCAGGCGGACCTCAAGGGAACTGACCCGTGGAATCTCCGAGACCTCGAGCGAGTAGGTCTCGGACCGGATTCCGTCCGCCTCCACGTAGTAGTCCATGGGATCGCGGACGTCGAAGAAGAGGAAGATGAACCCTCCCGAGTCCGGATCGGGCCGCATCCGGACCTCCTCCCACAACGGATCTTCCCCATACCGGACGAGAAGACTGACCCGCTGGCTCTCGAAGCCCGCCAGCACGGCGCGGACCTCCACGTCGGCGTGCTTGGCGACCGTAGCGCTGCCGGGCGTGACCTGAATCGAGTAGAGGGGGAGCGTGCCGTCGGCGGTCCAGCCCAGGAAGAGCCGGTCCAGGCTGTAGCGATAGGCTTCGGGCCCTCCGAAGAAGAGGTAGCCGAAGAGGAGCACCGAGACCGCCCCCGTCAACAGCGAGAGGAGGCTGCCCCGGGGATCGTAGAAGCGGGGCTGTGAGACGCGGAACAGCTTCCGCCTTACGTCACTCTCCAACAGGCGCCTCAGCTCGGGATCGGCCGGCGCCTGTCCCTCGCGGATCTCCACGACGGTGGAGAGGCCCTGCTCCAGTTGCGGATTCCGTTCCTCCAGGAAACGGGCCAGGCGCCCGGGGGAATAGCGGCGGCGCAGAAACGGGGCCAGGAGGCCGCCTGCCAGCAGCAGTATCAGAATCGCTCCCCCCAGCAACCGTGCCCAGAAGAGGGCCGGCTCGGAGAAGTTGTGCTGGGCCAGAACGTAGCTGAAGAGGACGGAGGCCAGGATGGTGGCCAGGAGCACGACGGCGAGACCTCTGAGCAGTCGCTCTCCCAGGAGCTTCCGCCTCACCGTTGCGATGATTTCCAGCATGATTGGACTCAGGTCCGCTCCAAGCGGAACCTTCACCGCGGCCGGGTGCGGCCGGCGACCACCGACTCGGCCGCCAGGACCACAACGGCGGCCAGCAGGAACAGCCACCAGAGAGGCTCCCTCGCGTCCGCTTCGGAGGCGTTATCGGAAACGCCTTCACCGGCGGCCAGGGTTGCAGACTGGAATCGGTCCAGCAGCATGGCCACGGGAAGAGGCTGGATATCGGACTCGCTCGGATCGGGGTTGACCGCCACCCAGTCCGTCTTCTTGTTCTTTCTTATTTCATAGTGGCCCGGCAACTGCAAATCGATGGCGGCAGGCGCGGGCTGGTCCAGGTCCACCACTCTCCGGCCCCGGGGATCCAGCACGTTCCATCGTGCGCCGCTTCCGGCCTCCGCCGGTTCCTCCTGCAACGCCAATGACTGGTCGACTCGGAGGGCCGCTTCCTGTTGCCGGACCCCACCCATGTGATGCACGAGGCTCTGCCAGAAGGGCAGGAACGCCGGACGCAACGGAAAATCGGACCAGACCCGGTCCAGGGGATAGGCCAGGACCAGGACTCTTCCGGCGCCGGCCTGTCCCTCCACCAGCGCCGGATCGCCCTCGTCGAAACGCCCGAGCACCCGGGAATCCGCTCTCGGCTCAAGTCTCCAATGTCCATAGAAGCGAACCGACGCTAGGGCGGTCCGCTGGAGGTCCTGGAAGATGGCGAAGGCGGGATGGCTCCAATCCACCTGGGTGATGGAGGTGAAGGACCGTCCGCGGCCCCGGACGAACCGGGGTTCGGCCAACCGGGCGGGGAAGAACTCCGAGCGATTGTACGCGCGGCCATCGACCCGCTTGCCCGGAGCCACAATGAGGCCTCCACCCGCCTCCAGGTAGCGGCTCAGCCGGTCGGTGCGGGGAGGCGTCCTCAGGTCGTCCAGAATGACCAGGGGAACCTGCTGCGGGTCCATTTCCCCCGTGTCGCGCGGGTCCGGGAACTCCGCCGCGAAGGGCAGGTTGCGGCCCGCCCCCAGAGCGTTCCTCAGATAGACGGAGCCGGCCCCCCGATCCGAGAGGACCCGGATCCGTCCGGGAGTGGCCCTCTCCACGACGAAATGGAAGACGTTGTCCGCTTCCAGGGCGTCCTCGACGGCCAGCACCAGCCGCCCGCGGAAGATGCCCTCCTTGAGCTCGAAGGGGCGGAGAGTGACAGGCGCCGACCCCTCCTGGTTCATCTCGAAGGACTGGCGGTCCAACATCCGACCTTCGACGTAGAGTTGGAGCTCGCCGCGGACGGGCCCGGGAGGCGCCGAGCGAAGCTGGACCCGGACCGGCTGCGGATACTCCTCGGAGTAGACGAGCCGCTGCAGGTCCGCTTCCTGGACGAAGACGTTGGTGGAAGGCTCCCCCACGTTTTCCACCTCCAGGTGAACGCCGCCGTCCAGCGACCACTGGACGTCCCGGGGCATGGCCGTCTGCTGAAGGTCGGTGATCAGGTAGATCTCCCGGCGTCCCGGCACCTCCTCGTCGAACTGTTGGGCGGCGGCCCGCAGTCCTTCCAGGTACGAGGTGCTCTCGAAAGAGGGCTCCGCCCGGCTCTCCAGAATCTGGAGCAATCGTGCGGAGCGGGATTCCCATGCCGAGAGGACCGCCGGCTTGGCGGCGAACAGGATCAGGCAGGCCTGGTCCGTTCCCTGCATCGACCGGATCCTGGCGCGGGCCTTCTCCAGGGCCCGGTCCCAGACGCCGGGCCGGGCCATGCTCATGGAGTTGTCCAAAAGCACCACCAGCGACCGGGAGACCTGGCCGCTGACGGCCCCGAACCAGGCCAGATGGGTCACGGGTGAGGCGAACGCCGCCACCAGCAGGAGCAGGCCCAGGCAGCGCAGAAAGAGGAGCAGGAGATGGTGGAGCTTGCGTCGCCGGTACTCCTGGATGGGAACCCGGCGCAGGAACATGAGGGAGGGGAAGAGCAAGCGGTTTCTCTGGTCCCGGCGAACCAGGTGAAGCAGGATGGGGCCGGCTACCGCCAGGGCTCCGAGGAAGAAGAGGGGGGTCAGGAATTGCATGGTTCTACGGGGTCAGAAGCTTCGGTGCGCCGGGTTTCGGGTGGCGGATGAAGAGGGGGACAAGGATGTCCCCCCTCCTGCGCCCATCAGTATTTCCTCCGGCGGGCCACCAGGTAGGAGCGCAGCGCCCGGTCCAGCGGCTCCCGGGTATTCAGCAACTGGTAGTCGATGAAGATGTCCCGGCACTCGCGCCGCAACTCCCGGATGTGTTTCTCCAAGAGGTCCAGATAGGCCTGCCGGGAGTCTCCGGGAACATAGGGAAGGTGCTCGCCCGTCTCCAGGTCTTCCAGGGTTCTCACGGCGTCCAGCGGGAGTTCCAGCTCGACCGGGTCCAGAACGTGGAACAGGACTACGTCGTTGCCCCGGTGGTGCAGGTAGTGGAGCGCCCGGGAAAGGGAGGAGACGTCCTGGTAGAAGTCGCTGATGAGCACCACCATGCTCCGCTTGCGGATAAAGCGGGAAACCTGGCCCAGCGACTCGGTGATCTGGCTTCGTCCGCCCGGCTGGAGCCGCTCCAGGAGGTGGAGAATGGACAGAAAGTGCCGGTATTGGGCCCGCGGCGGCACCGCCTCAAGGACATCCGAATCGAAGACGGCCAACCCGGTGGCATCGTTCTGGCGGACGGACAAGTAGGCCAGAGAAGCCGCCAGGAAGCGTCCGTAGTCCAGCTTGGACAGGCCATTTCCGGCGAATGACATGCTTCGGCTACCGTCCAGGATGATGTGCAGTTGGGTGTTGGTGTCGCCTTCGTACTTCTTGACGTAAAAGCGGTCGGTCCTGCCGTAGACCTTCCAGTCCACGGTCCGGATGTCGTCTCCCGGCGCATACTGCCGGTACTCGGCGAAGTCGAGGCTGAACCCGTGGTAGGGCGAACGGTGCATCCCCAGAATGAACCCTTCCACCACGGTCTTGGCCACCAACTGCAGATTGCCCAGTTTGGCCAGCAGGGTCGGGTCGATGAATCTGGCTTGCATCGTTTCCAGGGTGAAATTCTCAGCGGGTCACAGTCCCGAGCCCGGCGGAGGAACCGCCTCCAGGAGGCGCTGGACGATCTGGTCGGGGGTCACGTTTTCCGACTCGGCGTGGAAGTTGATCAGGATCCGGTGGCGGAAGACCGAGAGGGCCAGCTCCCGGACGTCCTCGTAGGAGACATGGTAGCGGCCCTTCATCAGGGCCCGCGCCCTCCCTCCCAGGATCAGGTACTGGGAAGCCCTGAGGCTGGCGCCGTAGCTGACCCACTCTCTAACGAATCCGGGCGCCAGTTCGTCCCCGGGACGGGTGCTGCGGACCAGTTGGACCGCGTAGCGGCTGACCGACTCCGAAGCTGGCACCTTCCGCACCAACTTCTGAAAACGGAGAATTTCCTCTCCCGTGACGGCCTGCCGAACCTCCTCCCCGCCCTCCCCGGTGGTCTGGAGAACCACCTGGATCTCCTCTTCCTCGTTCAGATAGCCGATGTGGATGTTGAACATGAAGCGGTCCAACTGGGCCTCCGGAAGCGGATAGGTCCCCTCCAGCTCGATGGGATTCTGGGTCGCCAGCACGAAAAACGGCAAGTCCAGTTCGTGGGTGATGCCCCGGATCGTGACCCGCCGTTCCTGCATGGCTTCCAAGAGGGCCGCCTGGGTCTTGGGAGGCGTCCGGTTGATCTCGTCCGCCAGGAGGATGTTGGTGAAGACCGGCCCCGGCACGAACTGCAGCACCCGCTTCCCGGTGGCGCGGTCCTCCTCGATGATCTCGGTTCCGGTGATGTCCGAAGGCATGAGATCGGGCGTGAACTGGATACGGCTGAAGGAGAGGCCCAGGGTCTTGGCGATGCTGCGCACCAGCAGGGTCTTGGCCAGGCCGGGCAGGCCGGTGATAAGGGAATGCCCTCCCACGTAGAGGGAGATGAGCACCTCTTCGATCACCTGGTCCTGTCCCACGATGGCCTTGCGCAGCTCCGTGAGGATGCGGTTCTGCGAGTCGCGCATGGAATCGATCAACTCGGCGGTGGAAGCCTCCGCTGTGCGGTCCGGTTCTTGCATGTTCGGTCCTCCGCCATCCCGCGTCTAGTGCGTGAGGGCGTATACGAAATAGTTGATTCCGAATCTGTAGGCCTCGTTCGAAGCGCTGATGGGGACCAGCGAATCGTCGGACCACTCCCAGTAGTCTCCGATGTCGTTGTTGAAATTGGCCACGGCAAGGAGCCGCCCCTCCTCGTCCGACAGGCCGTAGAAGCGGGGCTTTCCCGGGACGTTGTAGGGCGGCACCATGTCCAGGCTGTCGATGTCGTAGAAACAGTGAAACACCGGATGATCCGTCGTCAGCTCCTCGAAGCCGCGCTCCGGATAGACCCGCTGCATACATGTCGTGAAATTGTTCCATTCCCTGGAGCCGCGGAAGTCGTCGAAGATGATGAAGCCTCCGCGCAGCAGGTATTCGCGGAGATTGGCCGCCTCCTCGTCCGTGATGTTCCAATAGCCCGGCTCACTCACGTAAAGCGCCGGGTAGTTCATGATGCGCGGGTCGTTCAGATCCAGCACCAGGTAGGACTCGGGCGTGGTCTCGATTCCCGTCAGCTCCATGAAGATCTTCAGGAAGTTCTGCTCGGCCCGAGGATAGTCGTGCATCCAGGGGGGGACCCATCGTCCCCGTCCTCCACCCCAACTCGAGACGAATCCGTTGTAGCGGATCCGCACGAACTGAAAGAGGGTGGAGTCGTTGGGCTCCGGGTCCGCGGCGACTTCCGGACCGGTGCTCAGGAACAGCGGCGCGGCCAGGAGCAGAGCCCACGAAACGTATCGCTTCATCTTCGGACCAGCTCCAGCAGGAACTTCTGGGCGTCCCGGTAACCCGGCGCGATCTCCAGGGCCAGCAGCACCTGACGGCGGGCCTGAGCGGAGTCGCCGGACAGATCCAGGGCGCGGGCCAACTGGTAGTGCGCGTCCGCCGTGTCCAGCGGCGACAGCTCCAGCAGGACCCGGTATTCCGCCGCCGCTTCCGGTCCCTGTCCCAGTTCCAGGTAAAGACTGCCCAGCAACCGGTGAACCTCCGGATTCAGAGTATCGGCATAAAGGACCTGTTCCAACACCCCGGCCGCCCGTTCGTCCTGATCCGCGTCAGCCAGAAGGCGGGCCAGCTCGAGGCCGTTTTCCGCAAGTTGCGGAGCCGCCCCGTACCACTGGTCCAGGATTCGGATCAGCTTGGAGGTGTCGCCGCTCCTCCGGTGAATCCGGGTCAGAACCGCGTAGGGGCTCTCCGGGGTGGCGAAGTCGGGAAAGGTGCGAATCGCCCGTTCCAGGAAGGGCACGGCCTCGTCGCTCCTGCCGGCCTCGTCAAGCGTCTCGCCCAGGGCCAGGTTCAAAAAGTAATTCTCTTCGTCCTCGCTCGCCGCCTCCAGCAGAGACTTCAGATATTCGTCCCGGGACTGGCTCCTGGCCCGGCCCCTCAGAACCTCCGGGGGCTGCATGCGTTCGACCAGCGGTTTCAGGGTCCGGTCCAGCTCTTTGTGAAATTCCCGGTCGAAGTCGGTTGGGGAGATCCCCAACGCTTCCTGGAACGACTCCTCCAGGTCGAGCCCCCGCGAAAAGCCCTCCACCAGCGCCCGCACCTTTTCGGTTCCGTGGTGGTCCTCCAGGTACCGCGCCACCAATCCGGCCTGAAGATAGCTGATCTGGAGGTGCTCGCGAGTCCGGGGACTCTCGAATCCCTTGTTCAGGTCCTTCACGGGAGCGATCTCTCCCCGCTCGTAGGCTCTCACCAGGGCAGGGCTCAAACCATCGCCCCAGCCGGGTCCCGCAAGGCGCTCCTCCATCATGGAGATCCCTTCGGTGAGCCAGCGGGGCACCCGGTCGCGGCTCAGCGAGAGGATGACCACGTGGGCCATCTCGTGCCACAGCGTCGATCCCCAGTGATAGCTTCCCTTGGGACGCGCTGAGGGAGAGTCCATGGCCAGGATGTGGCCGAAGGTAGCTCCGAAAGCGCCCAGTCCCGGGAGGCCCAGCGCCCGCACGGCGAAGTCTTCGTGGTCGGGATAGAACTCGACCAGGAACTTGTGATCGACCCGGTGCCGGTACTTTTCCTCCAGGAAGGAAATGCTCCGGTCCAGGAGCCTCCGCACATAGGGCTCCAGGGCCCCGGCCTCTTTCCGGTGCAGCCGGAGCCAATACCGGGGCGTCTCCTTGCGGACGAACCGGTCGAAGCTGTCCACCAGGCGCAGCGTGTTGACGGTGGAGACGTTGTAGGGGTCGTTCTCGTAGGCCCGCTCCAGGACCTTCTTGCCCTCCTCCTCCCGGGCCATTCGCAACAGATTGACGCCCAGGGAGGCGAGGGCCGGCCATTCCCTCGGATTTCTTCGCACCGCCTCCCGGTAATAGCCGATGGCGTCGTCCATGCGGCGCCGGAGGGCGGTGAAATCTCCCATGATCCGGAAGAGGTTCCCGTTGCGGGGGTTGATCTCCAGGAGGTTTTTCAGGCGTTCCTCGTAACGCTCGTTTTGCTCCCGGAAATGAAGCTGGACGCACTCGAGCTCCAGCAGAGGGACGTAGTTGGGGTTTTCGTCCAGTCCCCGTTCAATCCATCCTTCGGCTTCCTCCCAGTCGCCCGCCTCCATGGCCAGCAAACCCTTGAGGACATGCGCTTCCAGGTTGTCCGGGTTCTCCTTGAGGACGTGTTCCAGCGCCACCTCCACCCCGCTCATCTGCTGGGCCTTGAGGGACCGGGCCACCCCGAGCCGGGCGTCGTCCGTCTCCCAGCGGGACCACCCGTCCGGCTGAGGAGCCTTGAGGGCATCCCGGAAAATGGACTCGGCCTCGGCTCCGTTGTGTTTCTCCAGATACAGGTTGCCCCAGTCCACGTACACCCAGAGAGGAGCCCCGGAGCCCCGAGCCGCCTCCAGGTAGAGTTGGTTGGCCCGCTTCCACTGCTCCATTTGCCGGGCTGCGTAGGCGGCCTCGGCGATTTCCGCGGGGGATTGAAGAGCGCCCGATTGATAGAGGCCAAGCAGGCGTCCGGCGAGGCGCCGCATACCCGCCTCGTCTCCGCCGCGCTCCGCCAGCTCCAGCCTGAGGCGCAGGACATGGGGGTTCCGGTCTCCGCCGGTCGAGAGCCGCTCCTGGGCGGCCTGGTACGACCCCGCCTCCATCAGTTCCAAGACCTCCTTCAGCGGGGCGGGGGACTCCTGCCGGGCACCGGCCGCCGCCAGCAGCCCCGTCAGAAGAAGGGTGCAAGGGAAAAGTGCTGAGGCGCCCCCTGTGGGCGCCCACGGTCCGCTCAAGGCTGCTCCTCCTTTTCGGCGGCGCCTTCCGCCTCCTCGTTGGCGGCCAGCTCCACCATCAACGCTTCCAGCCTCCGGTAATATTCACCTTCCGTGAACTCTCCCTTGCGCAGCTTGAGTTCGTCGATCTGCCGCTGGATCCGGGACCGGGTCTCTGCTCGGCTCCCCTCCTCCGGGAGCGAGGCGGGCGCGCTCGCCGGGTCCAGGTAACAGACGGCGGCCAGCAATCCGGTTCCCTGCCGGACCGCTACCTGGGAATCGCCGTCCTCCTTGGCCAACTGAAACCGGGCCGAGTCGTCCAGGATGGCGTGCTCGGTCTGGATTCGGCCCGCTTCCTCGAACCAGGCGCTTACCTTCTGCCGGCTGTACAGAAAAGCTTCCAGAAGAGACACGCGATTGTTCTTGTCCCGGTCCGCGTCCGGCGATCCCGGGGCCTCGGCGAAGAAACGGGGAAACAGGGGAGGTTGCCGCTCGCGCTCCCGCGTTGCGGCCACCACCACTCGATTGACGCCTCGCAGCGCCGGAACCAGTGCGCCGGCCGAGCTGGTCCCCGCAACGACTACCGCTCTGGGGCCGTCCAGTCCCTCCAGGAGCTGTCCCAGGTCCTGGTCCGTGAGGTCGGGACCCTTGATGTTGAACTTGTACCGCCGCCCGTCGTAGTTGCCGTGTCCGACGAGAATCAGCCACCACTCGCCGTCGGCAGAGAGCTTTTCCGCCTCCTCCCTGGCGGTCCGCAAGATCTCATCCCGGGTCCGGACGCTCCCGTCGATTCGCAGCACCCGGGACCGGTCTCCCTGAAACGCCTCCTCCATGCGGTTTGCCCAATCGGCGAAATTGGCCCCGTATTCCGGCATTCCGGCGAGTCCGGTGACGATGAGGCTGATGCGGTCGAGACTCTCTCCCCGGATCGGAGAGGTGCAGAACATCATCACCCCGAGAAACGCCGCAAGCCGGGAGGAGATCGAGCGTCGCGGAAGGAGCCGGCCCATGCCGCCGGCCGCAACGGTTTTCGGGAACGCCTGCCGTGGAGTCGATCTGGACACCGGCCCTTACATCCCTCCCAGACGCCGCCACATCACCCATTCCGTCATCAGCAGAGCCGCCAGAAGGAGGAAGTTCGCGGGCATGTCCCACAATTCCAGAGTCTGGGGAACAGACGTCTGGGATTCGACGTAGGAAACCTCCTCCGGGAGATTCTCGATGTCATCCAGACTGAAATAGTGGCCTCCCGTCTCCTGGGCC
Source organism: Candidatus Aminicenantota bacterium (assembly GCA_026706325.1). Taxonomy (GTDB): domain Bacteria; phylum Acidobacteriota; class UBA6911; order RPQK01; family JAJDTT01; genus JAJDTT01. Next base: position 4,195 of record JAPOYZ010000172.1, on the reverse strand, counting down.
AGCCAATTCAGAAATTCGACCTTGCGGTTGGCGTCGTGAAATTCCCTGAGGCCGGATTCCGCCAGGAAGTAGGCGTCGCCGGCGCCATAGGAGATCAGGTCCGCGCCGCGGACCCCCTCCGCCTCCAATCGGACCTGGTGGAGCCCCTCTTCCCGGGGCCGGGTCACCCCTTCATAGAGGCCGCCGTCCCGGGGGCTCCAGTCCAAATCGATCCCGGTTTCATTGCCCGACGGAGAGACCAGGGTCGCCGCCAGACGGGCTGATTGGACCGGGTTGAACGTGGGGTCGTAAACTTGAGCCTGAACCTTGACCTCCTCCCCCTGGGAATAGAGTTCCCGTTCCGTTTCCACTTCCACGGGATCCTTGGCCGAGTTCACGAGCCAGCGCAGGACCTGTTGCCAGAAGTTCTGGTGTGACCGGTCCTCATGTTCCTTAAGCATCTGCCAGCGCCAACTGCTGCCGGTGAGAAAGACCATGGCCAAGCCCCGCCCGTAGCGCTGAAAGGCCATCAGAGGAACGTCCGTCCCGTCCTGGGAATCCTGGAGACGGGCCAGGACCGTGGCGCCCGGCTTGAGCTCCCCCACCCGATTCCAGTCCTTGAGGTCTGGCATCTCTTCCCACTGCCGGCGGTTGACCGCTTCTCCGGCGCCCAATTGCAGAGCGGGATGCCGGAGCCCCTGGGGAGTCAACCGGACCCGGGCGGACCCCCGCCGGTAGAGGGTGGCGGATGGCGCCCGGTCTCCGTCCGGCAGCATCCAGACCGGCAGGAACTCCTCCACGGGCGTGTTCTGGTATTCCCCCGCGGAGAAAGAGGAACTGCCTCCCAACATGAGGAACCCGCCGCCCCTCTTGTCCACGAACTCCCGAAGCATCTCCATTTGAGGATACGTGAAGAAGGAGGATTCCACGCTCCCCACCACCAGGGCCCGGTAGGAGAACAGCTCCTCCCGGGTCGCAGGAAAGCCGGCCGCCAGAGTGCTCTCCTCCTCGATGCCCTGCCGGTAGTACTTGTTGATGGCGGTTCGCAACAGGCTCTCCAACCGCAGGTGACGGTCGCCCGAGACCGCGCTCCGGATGAACTTGTATTCCCAGCGGGGACGGCCTTCCACGTACAGAATTCGGTTCTCCAGATCCCGGACGTGAAGCACCGCCGACCGTTCGTTGTTCTCCTGAAGGGCCTCATCGTCGAGTGGCCGGATCCGAAAGCGGTAGATTCGAATGCCTCGGCTTCGAGGGGTCAGGGGAATTTCCACCAGGGCCGTCTGGGAAAACGGCAGCTTCACTTCCTTTTCCTGAATCAGCGAGTTTCCCTCCCAGACCTCCAGGCGGCTCTCACGTCCCTGGTAGCCGTTGATTCTGAGCGTGACCCGGGCGATGGTCCTGGTCTCGGGAACCAGGATCCGCGGAAGGCTCACCCGGGCCAACTCCAGGTCGGGCTCCAGCACCCGGGGTCCCACGCCCACGGTGTGCACCGGAATTCTTCGCGCCTGAAGATCGGCCAGGATCTCCTTGAAGCCGCCGACACCGTTGTCCGCACCGTCGCTGAAAAGGACGATTCCACCCAGGGCCTCGTGCCGGGTGCGGGTCAGAACGTCCCGGAGGGCGCCCGCGATGTCGGTGCGGCTCCCGCGCCAGTCCAGCCTCGCGTCCTCCCGCAACAGTCGGGATTCGGCGTCGAATCCCATGCGGAGCAGCCGAAATCGATCGTCAAGGCCTTGGCGCAACGGGCTGCCGGCCTCCAGCAGCGTCCGAACCGGCTCGCCCCGCGGCACCTCTTCGTCGGCAATGCCCATGCTCAATGAGTTGTCGACCAGCAGAGCCAGCACGTTCTCCCGCGGCGCCAGGGTGGAAAGGACCAGGCTGGGCCGCATCAGAAGCACCATGACGCCCAGGAGAAAAGCCGCTCTGGCGGCCGGCAGGATCCACGCTCGCGGGGCGCCCCGGCCCAACCATCCCCGGTACGGCAACCACGCGGCGAGCAGAACGGCGCAGACCAGGATCGCCAACAACCACGCCTCCAGGCGCCACTGCAGGAGGAACTCTCCCTCCCTGAAGTGGAAGGGCCGGTACTTGAAGAGAAGGGTGAAAATCTGCTCCATGGGGGCCGCGGCCCGCCTCCTCCGGCGGATGCCATCCTGGACGGAATCCGATTGCTCTCGCCCAGTCTACTACGCCCGGCTTGCCGCCCAACACATTTTGACTTTTGGCAAGAAGCTAACCTAGAATGAGGCTGTTACTCCATCTGGGCGATCTCGACGGGTCTTTTGTTCGGCTCTTCCGGCTTCAGTCTTGAACGTGTCGTCCATTGGACGGCTTGGAACGTAGCGGTGCCCACACCGTGATCGCGGAGGCGCTAATGGAATTCAAGGTCGGAGAGAAAGTTGTCTATCCGAATCAGGGAGTCGGGGTGATCCAGAAGGTGATGGAGACTCGGATCGCCGGGCAAGAGGCGGAATTCTACATGCTGAAGCTCACCTCCAACAATTCGACGGTAATGGTCCCCACCGCCAACGCCCTCCACGTCGGGCTTCGAAAGCTCTGCACGGTGGAGCAGTTGGACGAACTGTTCCAGATTCTGAGAAACGAGATCGGCAAGCCGGAGTCCGACTGGAAGAGCCGCTACAAGGAAAACGTCAACAAGATGAAGTCGGGTTCCATCTTCCAAGTGGCCGAGGTGCTCAAGAATCTCTACTGCCTCAACCTGCAAAAGACCCTCTCGTTCCGTGAGAAGAAGATGTTCGATCGGGCCCGCCAACTCGTGGTCTCGGAGATCGCCACAGTGCAGGACGAACCCGACGAGGGGGTCGCGGAGCACGTGGAGAAGATGCTCTCCTCGGCTTGCGAAGGAGCCAATCCCAGCCTCCCCTCCTGAAACCTTCCCGGCCGCTGGGAGCGTGGACAGTCTTGTCCCTTCTTCGTCGTCACTCGCCGGTCGCGCCGGAAGTCCAAACCAGACACATCGCGTAGACGATGCTGACGGCGGGAACCGCCGAGAATACGACCGCGAGTTCCCAGTCACCCTTCACGGCGCCTGCGGCAATCCTCTGCGCCAGGACCAGGTCGGCGATCACGACCACGAGAACGACTGCGGCGATGGTGAAGTTTGCAATCCTGGGGAGCCGGGGCGCCAGCACCAGAACCAGGACTCCCGCGGCGCCAAGGGGATGAAGGAGCATGAGTAGCAGCCGTTCCCAGATTTCTCCACCGTTCGCGAATGCTCCAGCCAACGCCGTAAATCCTGCGAACAGCGCGTGGAACACAGCCAGGATCGACAGCAGAATTCTGAAGACGGACATGTTGGCTCAGGGTATGAACGAGAAGCTGAGCGACGTCAAGAACACCGTTTTCGGGTGCGGCCGAACCTGGGCGCGATCGTAGACGGAGGTCGGATCTGACGTTGGCTGGAGTTGTGACTGCTCCTGGGTTCAGGAGATGTTCCGCGATGTTGGTGGGATGATCGAGGAACAAGTGCCGGAGCCGAACAACGGTAACTCGCCCAGGACCGTCGGCGACCGGGACCGCCAGGTGGAGACCATCCCTGCGATTCCCCTGACCGGGCTTGGCCAGGACGGATCTCAGCTCCCCGGCTATACCTGGTGGGAAGGCAAGGAGACGACGACCGCCGCGCCGGGCGACCCCGGTCTGGTGTTCAGCCGGACCGACGTGCCGGTGGACGAGGGTTCGACGGCGGTCTACACGGTGGCCCTGGCGACCCAACCGGGCGCCGAGGTGATCGTGTCGATCACCGGCGCGGGCCCGGGGGTCGGCGTCGGCCGGACGTCGCTCGGGTTCACGACTGCGAACTGGAGCACCGCGCAGACGTTTGGGGTGGGGGTGAGCGACCGGCTCGTGCGCGCGGTGGTGGAGGAAACGCTGGCGGCCCTGGCGGAGGCGGAGCGGTTGATGTCGAGCGGCCGGCCGTACGCCGGCCGGTATTCGAATCCGGCGAGGCTGCCCGGGTTGGTGACGTTCGGCGGCGGCGCGATGGGTGCGGCGACGCCGGGAGGGGATCCGGGGTGCCCGATGGGGCCGGGCTCCGGTGCGCAGCGGGATTGCTCCGGGAGGCGCGGGGGGCCGGGAAGCCCCGGCGGCTACGGAGGAGACGGTCTGGGGCCGGACCGGTCCGATTCTCGGAAATGTCCGGTCGCAAGTGAGCCCAGCGTCTCATCCGCGGCTTCCAGCGTCTTCCGGACAT
>JAPOYZ010000055.1 GCA_026706325.1 Candidatus Aminicenantota bacterium | reverse complement strand
ATTCCGGGCCTGGTCGGCATCACGAACAACTACGGAAAGTCTAGGAGATTCTGATGCAATCACTGCGAAATTCCAAGTACGGGTTTCTGCTGCTGGGATACGTTCTCGCCGGCTGGGCCGCGGCCGCGGCCGGGTCCACACTGGACGTGGCGCAGAACCGGCAACTGTTCATCGACGACTACATCATCGAATCTTTGAAAGGTGCCACCAAGACCCTGAACCAGCCGGTCAAGTACGGGTCTGCCCCGGTGCTGCCCATGGTCCCCGAGGGCGACCCGTCCTGGGAAGCGGGAATGCACTTCTGCTTCACCACCATCCTCTTCGATGAATCGGACGATCTGTACAAGATGTGGTACAGCCTCTGGGGAGCGAAAGACCAGTCCATGATCCTGGCCTACGCCTACAGCCGGGACGGAATCGGCTGGGTGAAGCCCTCCCTGGGCATCGTCGAGCATCGGGGCAGCCGGGACAATAACATCATCATGGACGAGGACGGGCTGGAGACCGGCGGCTGCATCGATCCCCGGGGGACCGATCCCGCCAGACGGTTCAAGATGCTCTACCAGGGCATCCGGGCCGCCTACTCGGCGGACGGCCTCCGCTGGACCGACTACAAAGACGGGGAGAAGGTCATCTTCCACGCGCCGGGGCACGACAGCCAGCCGGTTCCATACTGGGACGGCCGGCTGGGCAAGTACGTGGCCATCATCCGGGACCGCACCGGGATGATCAAGGAGGTCCGCAAGAAGATGGTCTCTGATCCCTGGGCGCGGAAGGTCTACGCCCAGCTCTGGGGAGGGCCCAAGAAGGACCGGGTTCCCGAGAACCACAGCCTGCGCCGGGTGGGCCAGGTGGAGAGCGATGATTTCGTCCACTGGACTCCCATGCGGACGGTGGTGGCGGCCGACGACCGCGACCCGATGCACCGGGACCAGTTCTACAACATGCAGGTCATGCTCCACGACGAGCTGCGGATCGGGTTCATGACCGTCTTCAGCTATGGGTACGAGCGCCCCCGGGGACCGGTCCAGCTCACCTACAGCCGAGACGGCCTCAACTGGCATCGCGGCGGCGGCCGGGAGGTCTTCCTACCCACCTCGGAACGTCCGGGGGACTTCGACTGGGGGTTCATCTGGCCGGTGCAGGGGCCGCTGGTCCGGGATGACGAGATCTGGATCTACTATGTCGGGTGGGGCGCGGACCACAACTCGGAGCCGCCGGACGGGTTCACCGGATTCAAGAGCGGTGTCGCTCTGTCGAAGCTGCGCCTGGACGGGTTTGTCTCCGTCGACGCCGGAGCGGAGGCGGGAGTCCTGACCACCAAGCCCTTCCGCTTCCGGGGCGGTGAACTGCTGATCAACGCGGACGCGGGGTCGGGACGGGTTCAGGTCGAGATTCTCTCCACGGAAGGACAGCCGCTGGAAAGCTTCGGCAGGGGTGATTGCGACGCGCTGGAATCGGACGCCGTCCGCCATCGCGTTTCGTGGAACGGACAGGGTAATCTGAAGGGATTGGAGGGGCAGCCGGTCCGGCTGAAGTTCCATCTGGAGAACGCCAAGCTCTTCTCGTTCGGTTTTCGAGATCGATAGTGGAGAATGGGACGATGACAGGGAAACTGAATTGGATTGGGGTCGTTCTGTTGGCATTGGGCGCCTCCTGCGCTCCGGCTGAAGTCGCTCCCGGAGCGAAGGTCGAGATCGAGGGGGAGGTGTTGTTGGACCCCGAGGAGTCGGGACTCCTCCGGTCCATGCTGGGCATGGTCACCCATCCGGACGGAAGCATCTACGTCAACACTCAGACCCAGCAGAGGCTCTACAGGAGTGTCGATCAGGGCCGGAGTTGGACCCTGCTGCCGGTGAATCTTTCCGGCGCGCCACCCGGCCAGGTTCAGCATGGCCTCTACGCCGGCCGTGACGGAAACCTCTGGCTGATGCACCAGTCCCCCGGCGGCAAGGATCTGTTCGTCTCGGTTTCGAGCGATTCCGGGATCACCTGGAAGACCACCGCCATCGATTTCGGACCCTTTTCGCCGGGCGGGTCCGAGGACCCTTACGCTTTCTGCTTCAATGACTACAACACCTTCTTCCAGGAGGCGGACGGGACCATCGCGCTGGGGGTGGGCCTGCGTTACCCGAACCATAGGGATTATCAACAGGAGGACAGGTCACGGCCGGGATTTCACGAGACGCTGATCCGTTCCCGGGACGGCGGACAAACCTGGGGCGACCCCACCGAAGTGCACCAGCACGTGGCCGAAACCGGCTATGCCGTGGACCCCAACGACCCGTTGCGCGTCCTGGCCATGACCCGGATCCAGAGGCCTCCGTTTCCGGGAGAAGACGTGGAGGCGATGTCGAAGCGAAGCGGAGCTCCTCCCGGGGCCGGGGCCATCTACAAACAGGGAATCCTCCTCGAATCCAGCGACGGCGGACGGACCTTCCGGGAGGTGCCGGGAAGCCTGAACGAATACTACGGGCACCGCGGGACCATCCTCTGGACCCCGGGAAACGTGGTCGTGATCACCCACCAGGGAGGCGTCCCGGGCAAGAGCGCCCCTGACGGCACGGTGCTGGCGCGGGTCAGCCTGGACGGGGGACGGACCTGGGTGAATGAGACGGAATCGGGGACCCCCTCCATGGCCGAGTCCACCCGGTTCCTGCTGGTGCCCAATCCGCCGGGCCACTCCTTTACGGCCCCGACGGTGGAGCTGGAACCGGACCACTTCCTCACCGTCTACAACACCCGGCATCCAGGGTGGGAGAGCCGGGCCGTCAAGGGTGTCTTCTGGCGCGTGGTGCGGTCGTCGGGAAACTGAACGGAGAGTCAGGCAACGAGCAGCTAAAGGATTAAGGATCCGTTTCGACGGGCTCTTGCACGACAATCAGGCGGTCGGCCGGAACGTTCTCCAGGACCTGGGTGGCGCCGCTGGGCCAGCGGACCTCCAGGCGGTCCACCCGGGTCGCATCACCCAGGCCGAAGGTCAGCCGCGGATCGCTCTCGGAGAGATAGCTGGAGCCGCTTCGGCGGTAGCGCCGTTGGGTTGTGGAACCCGATTTCACGGTGACCAGGGTGCCGATCCCGTCCCGGTTCGAGGCGCTGCCGAAGAGCCGGATCTGGAGCCAGTGGTTTCGGTTTCCCCTCTGGTTGCGAAGCAGGTGGGCCGGACCTCCATTCTCCGTCACGGCCAGATCCAGGTCCCCGTCGTTGTCATAGTCGATGGCTGCGGCGCCGCGGCCCGCATAGGGTTGATCCAGAGCGGGACCCGCATCCCCGCCCATGGGCAGGAAGCGGCCGTCCCTCCGGTTGCGGAACAGGAGCGGCCGTTGCCGGTAGGTCAGCCGGGTCTGAACCGTCTCCACCAGGTCGTCGATGTGGCCGTTGACCGCCAACAGGTCCTGCCAACCGTCCAGGTCATAGTCCAGAAAGAGGAGTCCGAAGCCCAGGGTCAATAGGCTGGGCTGTCCGATGCCCGCCGGGACGGCCTGATCGATGAAGTTCAGGCCGCTGCCCCAGCGGTAGAAGCCGATCCCCTCGTAGGAGAAGTTGGTGACGGCCACCACCCCTCGTCCGTCGTTTTCGGCGTCGGCCACGTCGACTCCCATGCCGGCCCGGGCTTGGCCCGATTCGGAAAAGCCGAATCCGTTGCGAGTTCCCACCTCCTCGAAGCGGAAGCCGCCCCGGTTCAGGTAGATCTTGTCGGGCTGAGTGTCCTCGGCCACCGCGAGATCCATCAATCCGTTCCCGTCGAAATCCCAAAGGGCCACACCCAAGGCCTTGCCCGAGGGGTTGAACAGTCCCGACTCCTTGGTGACGTCCCGGAATCGTCCGCCGCCCAAGTTGCGAAAGAGGCGCGACGTGTCCCCGGTGAAGATCTCCGGAGTGCAGTAGTGCTTGGCTCCGGGGCCGTAACCGCACCACTGGTCCTGGGAGGGGCTCCAACGGACGTAGTTGGTCACGAAGAGATCCAGCTTGCCGTCATTGTCGGCGTCCAGCCAAGCCGCGCTCGCCCCCCAGGAGGGATCAGCGACGCCGGCATCAACGCTCACGTTGGAAAAGGTCCCGTCACCGTTGTTCCGGTAGAGTCGGTTGAGGCCCAGAATAGTCACGTAGAGGTCCGGAAAGCCGTCGTTGTCATAGTCTCCGGCCGCCGCCCCCATGCCGTAGGCCCGAACTTCCAGCCCGGCCTCCCGGGTCACGTCGTCAAACGTGCCGTCGCCCCGGTTGCGGTAGAGGGCGGATGCGACCCCTTCGGGTCTCCCCCCTTCCAGGCGCCACCCGTTGACGAAGAAGAGGTCCATCCACCCGTCCTGATCGAAGTCCAGGACCGCCACTCCCGACCCCATGGTCTCAGGCAGGTACCGCTTCCCCGTCTCCCCCTTGTAATGCCGGAAGCGGATGCCCGCTGCTTCGGTCACGTCGGTGAACTTGATTGGAGCGGGTTCGGCGTGGGCCAAGGCTGCCGTTGGTATCCGGAACCGCTCCCGTGTGAAGGCTTCGGCTCTCATATGGATTTCGGAGACGAGGCCGTCCCAGCCTCGCCGCAGCCATCCCAGGACCCTGTCTTCCACTGCGGACCACCATGGCCTACCACGTGCAGCGGATGGATCGGCGCCGCCCCGATCCCGGACGAAGACATCGACGGTCCCGTTGTCGTCCCGGGGCACCAGATTGGAGGCGTGGGACTCGAAGGCGACGAAGCGGGCATCGGCGCTGATGGTGGGGTCCCGGCTCGGGCCGTTCGTTTCCCGTCCATTTTCGGTCAGGCTGGTCCGGGTCGTCCGTCCCGTCAGCCGGTCGTGCAGGAAGACGTCCAACGTTCCATTGGTGTCGCCATCCACCAGGTTGGAGGCCAAGGAGTGAAAGGCGACCCATCGGCCGCCGGCACTGAGGGCGGCGATTCCGCTGCCCCCGTCGGCTTGTCGTCCCCGGCTGTCGACGCTCACCCGGGTGGTCTCCCGCGTCTGTCGGTCGTGGACGAAGACGTCGGTTTCCTGGTTGGTGTCGCCGCCCACCAGGTTGGATCCGTGGGAGCCGAAACCCACGAAACGTCCATCGGCGCTGAGACTCGGCGCCGAGCTGCCCCCATTGGCTTGTCGTCCCCGGCTGTCGACGCTCACCCGGGTGGTCTCCCCCGTTTGCCGGTCATGCACGAAGACGTCCGATACCCGGTTTGTGTCTCCAGGCACCAAGTCGGTGGCCAACGACTCGAAGGCAACGTATCGGCCGCTGCCGTCCAAGCTGGAACCGGCACTGGAGCCGTTGGCCTGGCGTCCCCGGCTGTCGACGCTGACCCGAGTCGTCTCGCCTGTCTGGCGGTCATGGACGAAGACGTCGGTGGATTCGTTGGTGTCGCCGTCCACCAGGTTGGAGGCGAGCGACTCGAAAGCCACGATACGGCCGTCGGAACTGAGGCAGGGTACCCCGCTGGCGCTATTGCCCTGGTCCCCTCCGCTGCCGAGGCTGACTCGCGCGGTCTTGCCTGACTTGCGGTCGTGGACGAAGACGTCCAGCGCACCGTTGGTGTCTCCCTCCACCAGGTTGGAAGCGAGCGACTCGAAGGCGATGATGCGGCCACCGGCGCTGATCCTGGGAAACTGACTCAGACTGTTGCCCTGGTTCCCCGCGTCGTCCACGCTGGCCCGGGTGGTCTCCCCCGTTTCACGGTCGTGAACGAGGACGTCCGACGCCCAGTTGGTATCTCCGTCCACCAGGTTGGAGGCGGTCGAGGTGTAGACGACGAAGCGTCCTGAGGCGCTGATTTGAGCGTACTGACTGGGGCCGTTTCCCCGGTTGGGTCCGTGGACGCTGACTCGGGTGGTGGTCTGGGCAAAAAGTCCGGCGGCCGGCAGGATCAGTGGGATGAGCAGCGCGAGATTGGCGAAAAGGTCTGCCGTCGTCCGTGAACGCCGAACCGCTTTCCTCACGATTCCGCCATCATCCGCTGCGGCGTAGAATCCGGCCCGACTGGGACTTCACCTTGTCGATAAACCGTTTCCAGACCGGATAATCGGTGGGGTCCCAGATCGAAGCGATATGTGCGCGGGCGTCCTCCCAGGACCAGTCCCGATCTTGCATGGCATAGAGAGAATAAAAGGCGCTGACCCGGTAGTTCGCCGCGCAATGGATAAGAATCTTCTTGTCCCCGGCGTTCTCCATGACGCGTCTGAAGAGGCTGAAATCCGCTTCCGTCGGGTTCCCGAAGTCTACCGGAATGTAATGGTAGTCCAATCCCTGACCCTCGACAATTTCACGTTCGTCGGCAACCGCCAACTCCGATGAATCGGGCAACAGGTTGACCACCGCATCGAATCCCTCTTCCCCGAGACGCCGGAGGCGGTCTTCGGAGACCGATCCGGAGGTCGCGACCCGCTCACTGATTTTCCGATAGTTGACGGCGCCTTCGATGCTCATAGTTTCTCCTCAATCCGGATGTTGATAGGCTCGGATCAAAGCCATCCCGTCCGAGCTTGCGAAAAAAGAGTACGGAGCGCGACATGAAAGAGTGGAAGATTCTGAGAGTGGACCCCCTGCCGGTGGTGGGCCGCCCGAGTGCGGACCTGTCTCACCCCCATCGCTGGATCGAAGTGGTGATCGAAGATGCGGGGGCTCCGTTCCCGCCCGCCCTGAGACTGGAGACGACGGCGGGAGGCGCAACCCTGAGCTGTCCGGCCGAGCCCTCGCGGGAAGCCGGAAAATTGTCGTTCCTGGCAGTGGTGAAGGACGTCGCCAGCACTGTCCGAGCCTCGATCCGGCTGCTTGCCGGGGATCGGATTCTGGCCGCGGCCGAGTTCGAGACCGGGCCGGTCCCCCACTTCGAATACCACCTGATGCCCTCCTCCCATCTCTGTTTCGGCTATTTTACCGGCCTTCCCGAACACTGGGAGGCGTTCCGGTCGCTGCGCGACGCCGTCCAGTTGATCTCGGAGGACGACCACTACACCTATAACGTGGAATTCCTCTACGGCCTCAAGAACCTGTTGCACAAGCGGCCGCAGTTGCAGGAGACGGTGAAACGCTTCATCCGCAAAGGAAGGCTGGACATCAGCCCCACCCTGGCGCCCAGTTACGCCGACTTCTATGAGGGGGAATCCTACATCCGGCAATTCGCGGAAAGCCAATGGTGGCTCCGCCGCCGCCTGGGGGCGCAGGGCCGGGTCCTCTACTCCTGCGACAGTCCCGGGTTCGACCCGCAGATGCCTCAGATCCTGGACAAGTGCGGGATCTCCTTTTTCTGGCGCGGGCGCTACGGGGGCATCTATCCCCGCCCCTCAGGTAGTCAGTTGCTCGATGTCGAAGGCGCGGACGGCACTCGCCATCCCAGCTTCGTCCCGCAGGAGGGAGTCCTGGCCGGGTATACCACGCCCACCATCTCGGCCCTCTGGCGGACCGACGAACTGATCGAGGGAAGTTTCACCTCCCGGAGCAAGGTGGTGCGCCAGACGGCGGCCTCCATTCGCGCCGTGCTCGCGGCCTGGGGCGCCCCCTACGTGGGTCACGCCGCGGCCCGGGACCAGGCCGAATCCAGACGGGCGCTCATCAACCGGGTGGCGGCCTGGAACCGCAGCTTCGTCACTCCCCAGGCGCGGTTCAATACCCTGAGCCGGTTCTCGGACCGGGTCGCATCCGATTCCCGGGTCCGGCGGGACCGCCACCAGGGCTACCTGCCTCACTTCGCGCTGAACGCCCATGGGATGTACCCCATCATGGAGCAGTCCCATCGCGCCGGCTACGCCTTGGCGGCCGCGGAGAAGGCCGCCGCCCTCGACTATTGCGTCACCGGCGCCCTCTATCCCCGGGACCTCCTGTCCGCCCTCTGGTCCGACCTGCTCTTCACCCAGCAGCACGAACAGATCGGATGGTCCGGCGACGAGACCATCCAGCACACCCGGGACATCTTGAGGCGGGTGCAGCGAGCGGCCGACGACGTGTCGGTTTCGGCCGCACAGCGGATCGCCTCCAAGATCGCCTTCCGGCGTGAGGACCCGGCCGTGGCGGTGTTCAACCTGTTGAATTGGGAGCGCCGGGACGTAGTTCAGATTCCGCTTCCCGGCTCGGTCTCCCCGGAACGGCTGGCCCTCACCGATTCCGCCGGCTCACCGGTCCCCCACGAACTGGGGCCGGACGGCGCGCTGCGTTTCAGCGCCCGGGTCCCCGCCATGGGATACGAGACCTTCTATCTGACCGGGAACGGCAAGTCGGAAGAGACCGAAACTCCTCTCAAAACGGGTCGGAATTCCATCGAAAACGAGTTCTATCGGGTCCGTCTGGACCCGGTGACCGGATTCTGCGAGAGCCTCTACGACAAGACGCTGGGAGTGGAGCTGGTGGACGGCTCAGCTTCTTTCGGTGCTGGTGAGCTCCTCATCGAGGAGGACAGCGGCCGGAGCTGCATCGACTTCGATCCCACCGGACGGGAGTACCGCAGCCGCGATCGTGGCCCGGCGGAAATCCGGGTCCGCGGAGGAGCCGTTTCCGCCGGCATCGAGGTGCGCCGTCCCCTCTTGACTCCCAAGGACGGCCCCGCCTTTTTTGGAGGCTACTGGAGCCAGCGTTGCGTCCTCTACGCCGGCCTGCGGCGCGTGGACTTCTTCTTCCGCTGGCACTGGGACAATCGTCCCATGCACGGGTTGCGCTGGTTCTTTCCTCTGAATCTGGAGGACCCTGAAATCGTTTTCGACACTCTGTTTGCCACCCAGGAGCACGAGCGGCACCTGACCGACCGGCTGGGAGCGGACGAGGTCTGGCTGGCGGGCGAGAAGGCGAGGGCCGACCGGGACGCCCGCATGACGGGCCGTTTCCTGAGCGCCCGGGACCACAGGCGCGATTTCTGCGTCACCGTCACTCCTCCCAAGAGCATGATGCGGTTCGACCGGGGCGTCCTCTGCGCCCAACTTTCCAGCAACTGCAGTATCTACGCTCCCACCTTCAACTTCTTTCCGGGAGAACAGGAGGCTCAACTCTCGTTGACCTCCCACGCCGGAGACTGGAAGAGCGGGCGGGACTGGCGTTTCGGCTGGGAGCATCTGGCCGGATGGAACCGGCTCCTGCCCATCATTCCCGACCGCCGCTACGACATCCTTCCGGAGCGAGCGAGCCTGATGGCGGTGGGCCCGGACAACGTGGTGCTCTCGGCATTGAAGCTGTCGCAGGTGGGAGAGGACCTGGTAGCCCGGGCCTACGAGGCAGAGGGCCGTCCGGTGAACATGACCTGCGAGCTCCTGGCCCCCTTCGTCACCTTCCGTCCCTACGAGCTGGCGCTTCACCGCCGCGGAGGGGCGCCGTTGATCCCGCGCAAATTTGGTCCGTTGCCGGTGGTCGAGGCCTGGGAGACCGATCTTCTGGAGGACAACCTGAAACAACTCGACCCGGCGGCGCCGGCCCAAGGGCTGCCTCTGGCCGCCGGCGAGATCAAAACCCTACGCCTGGTCCTTCCCGAGGTCCGCCGGGGAGACGTGAGCGCGGACCTGGGAGAGCGAACCGTCTACCGGCTCGAAAAAGCCCCGCCCGAACCGGAAGGCAGCGGCGGCGAACCGGAAGAACCCATCACCGGAACCTCCCAATATCTGGGGGTGGGATAGCCTGGAAGCGGCGGCTTTCCTGCCGCCGGTCCCGGAGGAACTATGAGACAAGATGTAGGGGCTCCCCTTGTGGGTGCGCTCTCCGGTCCAGTTATTGGCTTCCGTTATGCCCGGTTAGGATTCGGAAAATGAGAATTCATGCTTGCCGCGCAGCGGCTCTCCTCGTCCTCACGTGCCTTGGGAGTTCTCCCGTCTTCGGGGAGGATCACGGACAGCGTCTGCGGGATCTCAGCGTCCAGGTTCTGCGACAAGCACTGCAAGACGAGCGGGGATGGGTCCGCATTCGGGCCGCCGAAGCCCTGCTCTGGAACAACTACGGCGAAGGCGTGAAGGAGGCCTTCTCCAGCGAGGCGGCGGAACCCGGTTCCAGTCATGAGATCGGCGTCTGGCAGATCCTGGCGCAGGCGACGCTCCGGAAAAGCCAACATGAGCTGGAGAGGCAGCAGTACGTGGATCGAATCCTCGAGGCCTTCCTGTCGAGTGAGGGCGAAAGGGGCAGCCGGGCCGCAGAGGCATTGGCCAATCTCGGTTATGCCGACCGGCCGGCCGAGTTGCTGAAGCTGGCTGACGAAGGTGACGGCGTCAGGCAGGTGGATGCCCTCTGGCTGCTGGCCGCTTCTGGAACTGACGAAGACCAATCCGGGTTGGCCGCCCGGCTGGAGTCCGGGAACCCGGCCGTCCGCGCTCGAACCGCCTTTGCTCTCCGCCGTTTGAAGAACATCGGTCCTGTGGTCCGAACCGCTTTGGAGCGGGCACTGTCCAGGGAAGCCGCCGATTCGAGCAACCGGGTCTTTCTCCTGAGTGCGCTGCTCGTCCACGCTGGCGAAGAGGCCGGCGCGTCGTACCGCTCCGACTTGCCCGCCTATATCGAGAACGGGACCCGGGAACAACAGTTGGAAGCCATCGAGGCGCTGGCCCACACTGGAGGCAAGGACCAGATCCCGCTGTTGGAGCCGCTCCTGGTCCGCCAGGGGACCGGGTCGGAGACCCGCGTCGCCGCCGCCAATGCGCTGCTCAGGATCGAGCGGCGGGATTTCCGGGGCCTGGGGTGGGTGGACTGGTTCGTGGTCGCCGCCTACGGCGTCTTCATGCTCGGCGTCGGCTGGTACTACTCGCGCCGCCAGACCGACACCGAGGAGTATTTCCTGGGCAGCCGCAGCCTCGGTTCGTTCGTGATCGGGATTTCGCTGTATGCCACCCTGCTGAGCACGATTTCGTATCTGGCGGTTCCCGGGGAGCTGGTCAAGCACGGGCCGGGCATCCTGGTCTGGGGAACGTTGGGGATACCGCTGATCGTCGTCTGTTGCGGTTTCTTCCTCATCCCCGTTTTCATGAAGCTCCCCATCACCAGCGCCTACGAGCTTCTGGAGGGCCGTCTGGGAATCGGCGTCCGGGTGACGGCGGCGGTGATTTTCATCCTGACGCGCCTGGTCTGGATGGCTCTGCTCATCTATCTGGCGGCCAAGGCCGTGGTGGTCATGGTGGGTTGGCCCGAGTCGGCGACGCCGACGGTGGTGATGGTGGCCGGGGCGGTCGCGGTGCTCTACACCGCCCTCGGGGGTCTGCGGGCCGTCGTGATCACGGACGTCATTCAGTTCCTCATCCTCTTCGCCGGAGGTCTGATCACGATTGCGATGGTGACCATGGACATCGGTTTCGGGGGTTGGGTCCCGACTTCATGGGCGCCCCACTGGGACCAGATTCCTGTCTTCGACTGGAATCCGGCAGTACGAGTGACGGTGATCGGGTCGATCCTCTCCGGGGCGGTGTGGACCATCTTCACCTACGGGTCCGATCAGGTGGCCATTCAGCGGTACCTGGCGACGCGGGACGCCAAGGCCGCCCGGCGCGCCCTGTACATCAACATCGGCGCCGGTTTCGCCGTCTCCGTGCTGCTCGCCGGGCTGGGCTTCTCGGTCCTGGGCTTTTTCCAGACCCACCCCCACGCCATCGCCGACGGCAAGGACCTGCTGGCGGACGCCGATTTCCTGTTTCCCCACTTCATCGCCAACTATCTGCCGCACGGATTGGCCGGCCTGGTCATCGCTGCCATGTTCGCCGCCGCCATGTCGAGCCTCGACTCGGGCATCAATTCCATCGTGACCGTGTTCCACGTCGATTTCCTGGGCCGTTTCCGCCGCCGGAAACTGCGGAAGGAACACAGCGTCAAACTGGCCCGGGCGCTGGTGCTGGGCATCGGCATCGCCGTGGTCCTGCTCAGTGCGCCGGTGGGTAACGTCCCCGGCAACATCACCGAAGTGACCAACAAGACCAACGGGCTGTTCGTCGCTCCCCTGTTCGGGCTCTTTTTCATGTGCCTGTTCGTGCCGTTCTCGACTCCGTTCGGTGCCATCGTTGGGGCCGTCTACGGTTTTTCCTTCGCCTTCCTGTGGGCTTTCTGGGACATTTTGACCAGTGGTCCCAGTCTCAGCTTCCAATGGATCTACCTGTTCCCATTCATCGTCCACGTCGCGGTGGGCTCGGCGGCGAGCCTGCTGCCGACGCGGGGCCGATCCTGGCGTTACCTCCTTCTCTGCAGCCTCGCCGCCGGGGCTCCCATTGCCATCGTCTTCCTGCTGCTGAGTTTGTGACCCGGAGCGGCGGTTTTCCTACCGCCGGGAGCGGCGACTTTCCTGTCGCCGGGAAGGGGGGTTAGGGGGACGGAGTCCCCCTTTACGCTTTCGACCCAGCGTATCACTTGGCAGCAGGGAAGAAGGGGGCTAACAGTCCCCCCTCCCAGTGGGCGGTAAGAAAACCGCCCCTCCGGGCGACAGGAAAGTCGCCCCTCCGGCGCCCCTACTCGGAGCTCAGCTCGACGCTCACCCGGTCCAGAATCGGGTAGCTGTCTCCATTGCCGGACTCGAAGACGGCCTGGTACTGCAGGACGCGATCGCCGCTCTCCAGAGAAAAGCGGTCCCCGCTCACCCGGCGCCAGGACCCCTGCTCCAGTCCGGGCGCATCGGCTCCCGAACGGACGCGGAACCTCAGCCGGCTGTGGGCGGGCGTTTCCGCCTTGGCCTCCAAGCGGCCGCCGCTACGGTCATCGTCCCAGTGAAACAGGGAGGAATCGTAGGTCTGGCGCCAGCTCCGATCGTAGATGTGCCCGACGTCGGTCAGATAGATGGTGTGTCCCCCCAGGGTGGGAAGCCCCTCCGTCCTGGGTTCGGCAAAGCGCTTTCCATCGTTGTAGAACACCTTCGAGTCGATTCGGTGGTCCCCGTGGCGGGTATGGCAGACGACCGCCAGGTCGAGAAGACCGTCCTGATCGAAATCTCCCGCCATGGCGTCGCTGGCGCTGTCGCATACGAGCCGGGTCTTGTTCTCGGCGCGCAGGCCGTCCCGGCTTCCCCAGAACAGGTAGGAGGGCATGGACTCCCGGACGCCGGTTCCGTGATAGGAGGGCGCGAACAGGTCCAGGAAGCCGTCACCGTCGAAGTCGGCCACCAACGGGCCCAGTTGTCCCATGCCGGGCAGCCACTGGGTGTTCCAGGGAGTGAAGCCCTCGACCGATCCCCAGAAGATGAAGAGTCCGACATCGGAGATCCGGGTGGTGGGATCGGCGTAGCCGCCCACGATCAAATCCAGATGCCCGTCGGCGTTGAGATCGGCCGTTTCCTGGTTGGCCGCCCAGGGCACGTATCCTATGGATTCCAGTTCGCGGCTCGGTCCCTCCGGGCCGCCCCAGAGGATCCCCACCGCTCCGCTCGACGCGCTCCCGGACAGGTCCAACCAGCCGTCCCGGTTGAAGTCGGCCACGGTCAGCACCGAGGGCACAACCAGGCGCCGGTTCCGGTGGAATCCAGTCTCCGATCCGTAGTAGAGGGTGGTTTGGGCTGGGTCGAAACCGTTCAGGATCAGGTCCAGGTAGCCGTCGCGGTCCAGGTCGGCGACGTTGCCGGAAGAGAGATGATTCTCCGAAAGGATGGTTCGGTGTCCTTCCAGGTCGAACCCCCGGGACGTCCCCCAGAGAATGTGGGCTCCCACGTCGGGGCCCGCCCGTCCACCGTGTCCGGAATTCATGGCCACCAGATCGGTGATGCCGTCGGCATTCAGGTCGGCACCGACGGCGCCGTAGCCGCCGCTGAAGGGAATGACCCAACGACGGTCCGGGTCGAAGCCCCCCTTGCCGCCCCAGTAGACGTAGAGGGGGACCCTCTCGTTCAGAGTGCCGCCCTGGCTGTTGCAGACGACGACCCGGGCCGGCAAGTCTTCCTCCGCCGCGACCACCAGCACATCCACTGCTCCGGAGGAGGGGATGCCGCGGCTTGCCCGCCGGAAGGAGCGGTCGCCGTTTCCGAAAAAGACGGCGGACTCCGCGGCGAAGCTTGACGTCCCCTGGTAGACGGCCGCCGCCAGGTCGGCGTGTCCATCGCCGTCCAGATCGCCGATGGCCGAGGCCGAAGGGTGATCGACCTCCAGGTCGAGCGAGCGCGCAGGATCGAACTTTCCCGCCTCCCCCCAGAGGATGCGGATCCCTCCCGGACGGTCGGCGGCACCCCGCTCTCCTCCCGAAGCATGCCGGATCCCGAACTCCGTCAACGCCAGGTCGGCGTGTCCGTCGCCGTCCAGATCGCCGACCGCGATGTGGGAGGCCGGCGCCGCTTGCCTCCGGACCGGATGGCTCCAGTTTCGGTGGGCGTCGTCGGCGATGGTGTAGAGGGTTCCGTCGAGAGTTCCCGCCACCAGGTCGGTGCGTGCATCCCCATCAATGTCCCCGGCCGCCAGGCAGCCGGCCGCAGGGCCGGGGAGGGGGATGTGAGTGGCGTTCAAGGTCACGGGCGCGGCGGACGGCTCGGAAGGCGCCCAGAAGATCCGGATCTCGTTCTCGGCGGTCAGCACCGCGATGTCCCGGGCTCCGTCGGCGTCGAAGTCGGCCGCCTTCATGTCGACCGATATGGGGAGTTCCTGGATCTGACGCCGGCCCAGGTAAAATCCCAGTCGACCGCCCCAGAACACCTTCATGACCATGCTCTTGACCGGTTTCCCGTCCGGCTCCCTCCGGGGCGCCTGGGCCAGGACCACAATGTCCGGCCATTGGTCGCGGTTCAGGTCGGCGACCGCCACGGCTCGGGGGTCCCAGGCCGGCAGGACCCCACTGATCCGGTTGGAAGTCCAGCCCTCCGCACCGCCCCACGCGATGGAAACGAACCTGCGGGGGTGTTGAATCCCGTCGGGGTTGGGACAGAAGACCAGGTCGGTGATGCCGTCCCGGTTCAGGTCTCCCGCAACCGCCCGGAGACTTCCCAACACGGCCAGCGAAGAATGGGTGAGCTTCCGGGAGGAGTCGAAGCCGGCCCAGGTGGCATCGACGTAGGTGATGCTGTCATGCGTATTGTTGAAGATCAGGTCCAGGTGGCCGTCCTGATTCAGATCGAAGCGGTGGATGGTGCGGACGGTCCCGTCTCGAGACACGTAGATGTTCTGGCCGGAGGCGTCCAGGCGGCCGTCGGCAAAGTCCTCGTAGCTGTCTTCGGTCCAACTCTGGGCCGCCGGTGACGGGAAGCCGGCCCCCAACCAGAGGGCCAGGAAAAAGGGGAATAAAGAAGTTCTGTGACTTGAATTCGGCATTGTCGATCCTCCTTTCCTCCCTTGGACGCCAGTCCGCCCGGAAGATGTCGACTCCACGTCCGGGGGGTACCGTCATTCCACCGGGATACGGCATCGGAGAATTGAGGAAGGGAGGACAGGAAAGTTCCCCCTCCTGACTACTCCGGGAGAGGCAGCTTGCTCATCATCCCTCCGTCCACATTGATGGCGATTCCCGTGACGTAGGCGGAGAGAGGAGAGGCCAGAAACAGGGCCACGTTGGCGATGTCCTCCGGCAGGCCCACCCGCCGCAGGGGAAGGGAGGCCTCCAGCTTCTCCATGTAGGCGTCCCGGTCGGTGGTGCTGGTGAAGGACCGGTCCAGCATGGGGGTCTGGATGCAACCGGGACAGATGGTGTTGACGCGGATGTGGTACTGGCCCAGGTCGCGGGCCATGTCCCGCGTCATGGCCAGGATGCCCCCCTTGGCGGCGGCGTAGGGTGAGATCTGTCCGGTGGTGGCCAGGGCTTGCACCGAGGCGGTGTTGACGATGCTGCCGCCCCCGTTCCGAATCATGGAGGGAATGGCCCTCCGGCTGCAGAAGAACACACTCTTCAGGTTCACTGCGATCTGCCGGTCGAACTCTTGGTCCGTAAATTCCAGGAATTCCTGGTAGTGCTCGATGCCGGCGACGTTCACCAGGACGTCGACGGCGCCGAAGTCGTCCAGAATTCTCTCGAATGCGGCGTCGGTGCTGCTCTCCTCGCCGACGTCGGCCTGCACTTCCAACGCTTTTCCGCCGCTCTGCCGGATCTCGCGGGCCGTCTCCCGAGCCGTGCCGATATTGATGTCGACGGCCGCCACCCTGGCGCCGTGCTCGCCGAATTTCAACGCCACCCCCCGGCCGATGCCGGCGCCGGCGCCAGTGACGACTGCCGTCTTGCCGCTCATGTTCACTTGATCAGTCCTCCCAAGACCTTAGATTTGGTCCCCGAAGAGCCCCCGGGTTAGAAAAATAACGACGGAAAGATAATAAGTCTTGACGATGTTGAATCTTACATGGTAGAAAATGAGCATGCGTCCGGGCCCGTATCCCAGGGGGCTCGATATCCAATTTTCCTGGCGAAAATAGACCAGGAACTATTTTGGTAGGAGTTGTCCCATCCAGGCCGAACCCAGCCGATTCAGGCTGCGGGGAGGGATTCGTCTCCTATTATCACCGAGTGCACTCCCAGGCGCTCTCTTCAATCCGTTTTCTTCTGAAATAAGGAGAGGTCATGAACAACAGGCAATTTTTCTGGGTTCTGCTGATTCCGGTGCTTATCCCCCTCCTGCTGACACCGGCGCAGGCGCAGAGCACGGCCGCCACCGTGCTGGGAACCGTCACCGACACCGCGGGGGCGGTGGTCCCAGGGGTGACGGTGACCCTGACCAACCAGGACACGGGGTTCATCCGCGAGACCATCAGCGACGATCGCGGGGACTTCGAATTCGCCGTGGTGCAGGCGCCGAACATCTACACCCTCAGCGCGGAGCTGCCCGGTTTCAGGAAGTATGTCAACGTTGACAACTATCTGGCCACTCGGGTCACCCAGCGGTTCGACGTCAGACTGGAAGTGGGTGAGGTGGCCGAGCAGGTGACCGTGCGGAGCGCGGCGCCGGTGATCAACACCGACACGCCCCAATGGAGTGAGACCCGGACCGACCGGCTCATCAACGCGGGACCGCGCGGGACCATGGTCATGAGTCGCTTCGGCCACGGCACCCGGCCCCTGAGCTTGGCCTTCATCAACGCCGACGTGGCAGACAGTTACAAGAGCAACGGCTCGCGAACCACCATGACCCAGACTTCGGTGGACGGGACGCCCATGAACGGCGAGCAGGTGGGGCCTCCCTTCTCGGCCATCGCCGAGGAGAAGACGGTTGCCTTGAACGCCGCCGCCGAATTCCGGGCTCCGCTGACCGTCGACGCCGTCACCAAGCGCGGTGAGAACCGGCCCCATGGGATGTTCACGCTTAACATGCGCCACCCTCGGCTGCAAGCCCGCTGGCCCGGCCCTCCCGGCGCGGTGCGGAATCCCAACGCAGTGTGGGCATTTCGTTACAATTTCACCGGGGGCGGTCCCATCTACATCCCGAAAATCTACGATGGACGGGACAAGAGCTGGCTCTTCATTTCATTCGAGCAGAATCCGCCCACCAACATCACCTTCGGGCAGGGAACCTGGCTCAACACCCCCACCCAGGCCATGCGCAGGGGCGACCTTTCCGCGTATCTGGCCAAGGTCCGGCCCCAATTGGGGGAATTGAAGGATCCCCTCACAGGGGAGACCTTCGCCGGGAACATCATTCCCCGCTCCCGTTGGAACCCGGTTGCCATCAACATGATCGACAAGTGGCTCCTGGAGCCCACCGGATCCAACCTCGGCGACCCCGACATCCCGGAGCAGAATTTGCAGTATATCGGAAGCCAGCAGGGGGCCAACAAGCAGTGGATCTATCGCTTCGACCAGAGCATCCTCAACCGGAACACCTTCGGCATCATGCACACCCAGAGAGATAACTGGGAGACTTGCCATTGCGGGGGTTCCACCTTTTTCGGCCAACGCCATCCCGCCACCGGACAGGACTGGTTCGGCAGTCTCAATGACGTCATCAACGTCTTCGATACTCATATCTTCACTCCCGGTCTCATCAACGAGTTCCGGTTCGGCCTGTTCCGCCGGGACAACTACAACCGGACCGAGCAT
>JAPOYZ010000064.1 GCA_026706325.1 Candidatus Aminicenantota bacterium | reverse complement strand
CCAAGCGCTTCCTGGTTCGATTTGGCCATTTCGATTCAAGACGCACTTCCGATTGATCCCAGTGTTGAGTTGTTAGATTATAAACAACACTAACTATTCGGGGAGGTTCGGCATGTCGAAATACGGGCCCTTGGCGGAACATCTACGTGAATCGAGCCAGACCACCGTTTCTATGACGTTCGATGAGATCGAACGCGTCCTCGGAACCCAATTGCCGCCGTCAGCCTTTAAACATCGGGCTTGGTGGTCCAACAATCCGACCAACAGCGTCATCACCAGTGCGTGGCTTGAAGCCGGCTACAAGACGGCGAACGTCGACATGCCCGGCCGAAAACTCGAATTCAAGAGATTCTTGTTGGATGGCCCGTCATCAGGGATTCGTAACGGCCGCCAAGTTCAAGATGGCGCCGAAGGCTCCAAGGCGCGCGACGGGTTCGTTTTCTCACGTGTTTTTGGTGCGCTCAAGGACACTGTCACGATCACACCCGGTACGGATCTGACGTCTCCCGTCGAAGAAGATTGGGATGCTTCTCGGTAGGGGACGATGGCCGCTTATCTGGTCGACACTTGCGCGGTGATCTGGATCGCAAACGGGGACCGTTTGCGAGAACCGGCCGCAAGCGTCCTGCGCGACGCACGGACGGAGAGCCTTGTCGTATCCCCGATCAGCGCGTGGGAAGTCGCCACGCTGGTGGCCAAGGGAAAAATGGCGCTCTCGATCAGTCCCGGCATCTGGTTCCGCCGCTTCTGCGAGCTTCCGGGAGTTGCGTTGGCGGAGATGCCCCCTTCGGTTCTGGTGGCGTCAGCCGGCCTCCCTGGCGCGCCGCCCTCTGATCCTGCAGATCGCATTCTGCTAGCGACGGCTCGGGAGTTCGGATATACGCTGGTGACCCGCGACCGGAAATTGCTCGAGTACGGCCGAAACGGTCACGTGAGGGTCTTGGAATGTTGAGCCGGGAGTCGAAGGCTATCTGGCGACTGTCGTGCAAGTATTGCTCCAAGGGGTTAGAATCTTGCCCCTTGATGGTTCCCGCGCGCAGTTCGCCCTAGGGTTCACGATCGGAGGTCGTCATGTCTGGTTCAACAAGGCGCAGCTTCATCCAAGGCGGTGCCGCCGCTACGGCCGCCCTGTCGGGTGGATGGCCGGCCGTCCTGCGGGGCAGCGACGATAGGATGGTCCGTCTCGGATTTATCGGGATGGGCGGCAGAGGCACCCACCTGCTGAAGCTGGCTCTGGCCAGGAAAGACACGCAGGTGAACGCGGTCTGCGACCTCCGGGCCGAGGCGGCGAACCGGGCCGCGGCCTTGGTGCGGGAATCGGGGCGCGACGATCCGGGAGTCTACGCAGGGGAAGATGACGTCTTCCAGGAACTTCTGGCGCGGGAGGACCTGGACGCCGTCGTGGTCGCGACGCCTTGGCGCTGGCACACTCCCATGTCCGTGGCGGCCATGAAGGCGGGCAAGGCGGTGGCGGTGGAGGTGCCGGCGGCCGTGACCTTGCAGGAGTGCTGGGATCTGGTCAACACCTCCGAAGCCACGAAGAAGCCCTGCATGATGCTGGAGAACGTCTGCTACCGGCGGGACGTCATGGCGGCTCTGAAGATGGTCCGGGACGGACTCTTCGGAGAGCTCATCCACTGCCAGTGCGGATACCAGCACGACCTGCGGGCGGTGAAGTTCAATCCCGGGGCCAAGTTCGGACCCGGCTCCAAGGGCGAAGCGAATTGGAGGACGCAGCACTCGATCCAGCGCAACGGCGACGTCTACCCGACTCACGGCGCCGGTCCCATGGCCAACTGCCTGGATATCGACCGGGGGAACCGGTTCGTGACCCTCACCTCCACGGCCACCAAGGCGCGAGGGCTTCACGATTACGTCGTCCGCCAAGGGGGAGCGGACCATCCCAACGCCAAGATCCAGTGGGCTCTGGGCGACGTGGTGACATCGGTGATCAAGTGCGCCCGGGGGGAGACTCTCCTGGTCAGCCACGACACCAACCTGCCCCGGCCCTACTCCCTGAACTTCCGGGTCCAGGGGACCCGGGGCATCTGGATGAGCGACAACAAGTCGATCTACATCGAAGACCTCAGTCCCAAATCGCACCGGTGGGAACCATTCGAGAAATACCAGAAGGAGCATGACCATCTCCTCTGGAAGCGTTTCGGCGAGGAAGCCGCCGGGTCCGGACACGGCGGCATGGATTTCTTCGTCGTCAACGGTTTCGTGGAAGCGCTGAAACGGGGCCTGCCCACCCCCATCGACGTCTACGAGTCAGCTTCGTGGAGCGCCATCGGTCCTCTGTCCGAGCGCTCCATCGCGCGGGGGAGCGCACCTGTCTTCTTTCCCGACTTCACCCGGGGACAGTGGGTCGTGTCTGAACCGACCTTCGGCCTGAATGACCAGTTTTAGCCCTAGTCTCTCCCCGGGGCCGTAGCCTCCCGGCCGGAGCTCGGCAGATATGTTCGGACTGCACTGGCTGGATCTCACCACCCTGCTGGTCTACCTGCTCGGGGTCACCGCAGCGGGTCTCTGGGCGGCCCGGAAGGTCACCAATCTCCACGACTACTTCATGGGTTCCCGCCGTTTCGGGAAGGCGTTCATGGTCATGCACGCCTTCGGGACCGGGACCCATACGGATCACGCCGTCACGGTGGCCGGCGCGTCCTACAGGATGGGAATGGCGGGGATCTGGTACCAGTGGCTCTACCTCTTCGCCACGCCCTTCTACTGGCTGGTGGCCCCCCTTCTGAGGCGGATGCGCTACCTGACCACTGCCGACTACTTCGAAGACCGGTTCAGCCCCGCCCTGGCCATCCTCTACACCATCTACGGCCTGCTCTATCTCTCCTTGCAGATCGGCCTCATGCTCCTGGGAACCGGAAAGGCGGCCAGCGCCATCTCGGGCGGCGCCGTGAGTCCCGAGTTGGCCATCGGCGTCATGACCATACTGTTCCTCAGCTACGGCCTGCTGGGAGGCCTGCCGGCAGCCGTGGTCACCGATTTCATCCAGGGATTCTTCATCATCGTCCTCTCCTTCCTCCTGCTCCCCTTCGTGTTGGATGCGGTGGGAGGATTCACGGGCCTGCACCAGAAGGTCCCGGCAGAGATGTTCAGCCTGATGGCGCCCGGCGACCCGCCGGAGGGCTACGATCGGGTCACACCCTTCTACATCGTCATGATCGTCATCAACGCCCTGGTGGGAATCGTCGCCCAACCCCATCACATGGAGATCGCCGGAGCGGGAAAGACGGAGCTGGAGGGCCGGATCGGGTTCACCTTCGGCAACATGCTCAAGCGGATCTGTACGCTGGCCTGGGCTCTCACCGGCGTGGCCTGCATCGCCCTCTATCCTGAGCTGGCCGATTCGGAGCATGCTTTCGGTCTGGCCACCCGCGACCTGCTGCCGGTGGGGCTGGTGGGCGTCATGCTGGCTTCCATGGTGGCGGCCGCCATGTCCAGTTGCGATTCCTTGATGGTGGACGGGTCGGCTCTCTTCGTGAAGAACGTTTACCAGCGGTACATTCGGCCCGAGGCAGCGGTGGGGCACTACCTGAACGTGGGCCGGCTGGTTGGGGTGGTGGTGGTCATGGGCGGTATCGTGGTCGCCATGTTCGCCACGACGGTGGTGGGAATCCTCAAGCTGACCTGGTCTCTGGTGGCGTTTTTCGGGATCGCCTTCTGGGGCGGCGTGCTTTGGAGGCGCTGCAACGCGTATGGAGCCTGGGCCGGAATCCTGGGATCGGCCTTTCTCTGGTACCTTTCCCGCTTCGTCTGGGGCTGGGAGCTGCACCAGCAGTTTCTGATCTACCTGGTGGGCGGGTTCTGCTTCATGATCGTCGTCAGTCTCCTCACCCCGCCGGCGGACAGGAAACGGCTGGACCGCTTCTATGCCATCCTGCAAACACCGGTGGGAGAGGAGCACCGTCTGGAGGCGATGGGCATCCGGCTGGACAGGAAGTGACCATGTGGGATCTGGAAATCAGCAAGCCCTCCAAGCAGACGGTGGTGGGCTTTCTGCTGGCCTGGGCGTGCGTCATCGCCATCATCCTGTTCACCCTGTACCTGGTCCAAATCGGGGCTTGACCCATGGCGGAGCAACTGCGGGAGGGAAAGGCCGTGGCCCGAGAACCCATCATCGATTGCGACGTTCACCACATGATCACGGAACCGGAGGAACTGTTCCCCTACCTCCCTCGCGACTACGTGGAGCACATTCAGGACTTCGGCCTGATGATGCCCGGTGGATTCTCCACCGGTTACACCAACATGCCGAAGGGGGGCGCCCGGGCCGATGTCTGGGACGGCGACATTCATCCCGCCAACAACATCGACATGGCCCGGAAAAGGCACTTGGACGAATATGGAGTCGAGGCGGCCATCCTGACCGGATCGACGGTCTACGGCGCTGCCGTGCATCCCAACGTGGATTACGCGGCCGCCCTTTGCCGTGCGTTCAACGATTGGACCCTGGACACGTGGGTCGCGGCGGACCGCCGTTTTTTTGGTTCCATCTCGGTTTCGGCCGTGGACCCGTACCAGGCGGCCCAGGAGATCCACCGTTTGGGCAAGCACCCGCGGATGGTCCAGGTCATCATTCCCGCCGGCGCGCGGATGCCCTTCGGAAATCGCTTCTACCACCCCATGTACGAGGCGGCTCAGGAGTACGGCCTGCCCGTATGCGTCCACTTCGGTTCCGAAGGGACTGGAGTCTCCGGCCCCCCGACCGGAGTCGGGTACCCTTCCTATTACCTGGAGATGCGAATGGCCCGTCCCCAGAACGCCATGGCTCATGTTTCCAGTCTCATCTGCGAAGGGGTCT
Source organism: Candidatus Aminicenantota bacterium (assembly GCA_026706325.1). Taxonomy (GTDB): domain Bacteria; phylum Acidobacteriota; class UBA6911; order RPQK01; family JAJDTT01; genus JAJDTT01. The sequence continues at coordinate 13,037 of JAPOYZ010000064.1, read as the reverse complement.
TCGAGAAATTTCCCAACCTTCGGTTCCTCTTCGTGGAGCACGATACGTTCTGGGTTCCGGGGCTCATGTGGCATATGGACGCGGACTGGAAGTCGACTCGGGAGTACACGCCCTGGGTCAAGCGGCCTCCCAGCGAGTACATCCGCCGAAACATCCGTTTCGGGTCCCAACCCATGGAACAGCCTCCCAGCCTGGAGGACCTGAAGATCTTCCTCCGCTGGCTTCACGCCGACGAGATCCTGGTCTTCGGCAGCGACTATCCGCATTGGGACTGGGACAACCCGGACCGGGTGCTGCGAGGCGTGTCGCCGAAATTGAAACGGCGGGTCTTCTACGACAACGCCCGCGAGCTCTACGGCGACCGCCTTGGCGGCCTGGACTCGGCTTCCAATGGGAGCGGGTAACCGGGAGGCGGGATGCGGCGGCACGTGGGAAGGGTCCAGGATCTGCCACCCGGCTCCAGAAAGATCGTCTCCCTTGGCGGCCGGGCCGGTATCGGCGTCTTCAACGTCAACGGCAAATTCCATGCCGTCAAGAACGTCTGCCCTCACCAGGGGGGGCCGCTGTGCAAAGGACGCCTCCGGCCGCTTGTCCGCTCCAGCGGTCCCTACCACGTCACCTGGGAGCGTGAGGGTGAAATCCTCAAGTGCCCCTGGCACAACTGGGAGTTCGACCTGAAGACGGGCCGGGCCCTCTACGATCCCCGGTTGCGGGTGAGAGCGTACCGGGTGACGGTTGAAGGGGACGACATATTTCTCCACCTGAGTTGACTGGCGGGGTAACCGTGGGGGGCTTCCAGCCCCCCACACCCCCCGGAATCGGCGGCAGGAAAGCCGCCGCTCCTACTCACCCAGTTCCTACTCACCCAGCTCGTGATCGGCGGCAGGAAAGCCGCTACTCCTACTCACCCAGCTCGTGGCAGAGATGGCAGTCGGTCGAGACCGACGAGGCCTTGTGGCAGTTCATGCACATCTCCATGTTGGCGGAAACCTCCTGGTTCAGAACCTCATGGGTTTCCACGGCGCCGTGACAGGCGCTGCAGGGCTGTTGGACATTCACGTGGCTGGCGTGACTGAAGAAGACGAAGTCGGGGAGCTGGTACACACGGACCCACTCCGGCTCCTTTCCCTGCCGATGCAGGACCTTGAGCGCCTGGATTCCGGGATCATTCTTCCGGACCGTGTTGTGGCAGGTCAGGCAGACGGCGGTTGCCGGAAAACCGGCTCGCGCCCCCTTGGACGCTCCCGCGTGACAGCCTCCGCAGGTTAACCCGAGGCGGGAGTGGAGCTTGTGGCTGAAGGGGATCGGCTGGGGCGCCACGACCCGTGGCAGATTCTCCTTCTTGCCCTTGTACTGCGGAACGACTTGCGCGAGACCCAGAACGGCGAAGCCGGAAAGGACCAGAAGGAACAGCCGTGCCGGCCTCTTGGCGTGCATCGGCAGATAGTACCACCACCCTCAAATCTCTTCTTTCGTTCCGGTCGGGCAGTTGAACTGTCTATGGCCGCTGGCTAAAGTTGGGGTGACTCCATGCCTGATTCAGATCTCGCCACTTCCCCTTTTGGAACACGCCGCCCCAACTCCGGTTTCCCATACCGGGTCGGCGGATTCGTGGGTTGCATCCAATGGAAGTTCACACAGGCCGGGATAGGGGGGCTTTGCCTTTTGCTCCTGGCCGCGACGGCCCTGGGGAGTGAGCCCTCACCAGAGGCCTCCACCGGAGAAATCTCTTCCGTACTCCAGAAATGCCAAGTCTGCCACCGGGGAATCGGCGCCATGGCCGGTTTGGATCTGTCGAGCCGGGACGGTGCCCTCCTGGGAGGAAATACCGGCCCGGCGTTGGAGCCGGGAGCGTCCGCCACGAGTCTTCTCTTCGAGAAAGTCCTATCCGGCGAGATGCCGCCGAGCGGTCCCTTGTCGAAAACGGAGGTGGACCTGGTACGTCACTGGATCGATCAGGGCGCCGTCTGGCCGTCTGGGGACCAGGATGAGTCAACGGCCGGAGCCGCTTCGTCCGAACCGCTCTGGTGGTCCCTGAAACCGGTGCACCAACCGGCCGTTCCCGTAGTGAAGCAGGCGGCGTGGGTTCGGAGACCCATCGACGCCTTCATCTTGGCCGCGCTGGAGCAACAGGGATTGAAACCCTCTCCGCCGGCGTCCCGGGAGGTGTTGATCCGGCGGGCGACCTTGGATCTCCTGGGATTGCCGCCCACGCCCGGGGAGATCGAGGCATTCGTCTCGGACACTTCGCCCCGAGCCTACGAGAACCTGGTGAACCGCCTTCTGGCATCGCCCCACTACGGCGAGCGTTGGGGCCGGCATTGGTTGGATCTGGCCCGCTTCGGGGAAAGCCAGGGCTTCGAGCGGGACAAGATCCGGGATCATGCCTGGCCCTACCGCGACTATGTGATTCGGAGCTTCAATCAGGACAAGCCCTATGCCCGGTTCGTCCAGGAGCAGCTCGCCGGAGACGTTCTGGAGCCTCGGACCCGGGACTCGGTCGCGGCCACCGGATTCCTGGTCGCGGCTCCGTGGGACGAGGTGGGGAACACGCAGCAGAGCACCATCATGCGAGCCCGGGTCCGGGCCGAGGAGATGGAAGAGATGGTGGGCACCGTGGCCCAGACCTTCCTCGGGATGACGGTCAACTGTGCGCGATGCCATGACCACAAGTTCGACCCCATCTCCCAGCGGGACTACTATCGTCTGAAGGCCTCCCTGGACGGAATCCGGCCCGGCAACCGGCCCTGGATGACGCCCGCGGAGACGGCTGCCCACGAGGAACGAATCGAACCTCTCAAGGATGGAATCCGTCATCTGAAGCGGCGGGTGGCCCAGCTTCAGGACAAGGTCCGGGAGCGGGTCCTGAGGAAGCGGGGGATCGCTCCGCAACCGGTCGCCGAACCCATCGCTCGCTGGACCTTCGACCTGAACGGGATCGACTCGGTGGGTGACGGGCATCTGTCCCCGAAATCGGGAGCGTTGGTCGAAGATGGCGAATTCCGGTTCGAGGATGGCGGGATCCGGTTCAAGGACGCCGAGGGCCGATCCGAGGCGTTGACCGTCGACCTGGCGGAAAAGACCCTGGAGGCATGGGTCCGGGTCTCAGAAAAGAACCACCAATTCCACTTCTTCAAGGTCGAGGATACGGATTCGCCGTTGCCCAGGGGGCGGTACGATGCCATCTACTACCACCATAAATCCAGCACCTGGCGAAACCTGAGCGAGTTCAAGAACCGCACGGTCGAACCCGCGAAGCCCAAAGAGACGAATATTGGAACTCCGATTCACATCGCCATCGCCTACGACCCTCAGGGCGGGATCCGAATCTACCGCGAGGGCTTGCTCTATTGGGCCCAGGATCCCAAGAGAGAGGGCCCCGAGGCCGCGCTTCAATTCTTTCCCAGGGGCCGGACCAGGATCGTCTTCGGCGGGGACAGGACGGGGACGGTGGACGAGGCCCGGCTCTACGATCGACCGTTGACCTCGGAGGAGATCGCCGCCTCCTTCAGGGCCGGCATGCAGCGGGTCACTCCCGAGGAGTGGAACGCCGAGTCCAGCTCACAAGAGCGCCTCACCAGAGATGAGCTGCTGGAAGAGGTGGCTCGTCAGGAACGGCTGCTGGAAGATGCTCCTCCGGTTCCCCTGGTCTATGCCGTCCGGACATATCGGTCCGGTCCAGGGGTGATCATGGAGCGGGGGGACCCCGCGACGCCGGGAGATCCCGTCGAGCCCGGAGGGCTCCTCGCCATCTCTTCTCCGGAGCCTGGATTCGGATTGCCTCCCGATGTGAACGAAGCCCAGCGGCGGCTGCGCTTGGCGCAATGGATCACCGACGCGGACCATCCTCTCACGGCGCGCGTGCTGGTGAACCGGGTCTGGCACTATCACTTCGGACGGGGAATCGTCTCCACCCCCAATGACTTCGGATTCAACGGAGGGCGCGCCTCGCACCCCGAGCTCCTGGACTGGCTGGCGCAGTCCTTCCTCCGGCAAGGGGGCAGCGTGAAACAGTTGCACCGGGAGATCATGCTGTCCAACACGTACCAGCAGTCGTCCGGGTTCCGGACGGACGGGGCGGACGCCGACGCGGAAAACCGGTTGCTCTGGCGCTTCTCCCCCCGGCGGCTGGAGGCGGAGGTGATCCGGGACTCGCTGCTCGCCGTCAGCGCCCGCCTGAATCGTGAATTCGGTGGACCCGGATTCCGGCCCTTCGAAGTGAAGTTCTTCAACAGCCACTTCTACAACCTGGTCGACTCCGCCGATCCGCCGATGCGGAAACGGACCATCTATCGGATCGTGGTCCGATCCGGGCACGATCCCATGTTGGAAGCGTTCGATTGCCCCGACGCCTCCGACAAGGCGCCGCGCCGGAGCATGACCACGACGCCCATCCAGGCCCTGGCGCTCATGAACAGTCCTTTCGTCCTGCGCCAGGCGGATCATCTGGCTGATCGGCTCCGCCGGGCGCTTCCCGGCGACAGCGCGGGACAGATTGATCTGGCCTATCGCCTGGCTCTCGGTAGACGCCCCAATGCGGAAGAATCAGGCCGGGCCGTGGCCCACGCCGGCGACCAGGGACTGGAGAGCTTCTGCTGGGCGCTCCTGAACTCGAGCGAATTCCTCTATCTCAACTGATGCGGAAGGGTCCCATGGAAAACTCCAATCCCAAGCCAACATCCCTGCTGCCCAGAAGGCACTTCCTTTGGAACTCAGGCAGCGGTTTGGGCGCCATCGCATTGGCCTGCCTGCTCCAAGAGGAAGCCCGGGGAAGCGACACCGGGCCCAGATTCGGGGCTCGTCCCTCCCATTTCCCGGGTCCCGCCAAGAGGATCCTGCACATCTATGCCGCGGGGGGCGCCAGTCACGTGGACACCTTCGACTACAAGCCCGAGTTGACCCGGTTGAATGGCAAGACCATGGCCGGGAAGCGAAAGGTCGATACCTTCTTCGGGCAGCCCGGGACCTTGATGCAGAGTCCATTTGAATTTCGGCGAAGGGGCCAGAGTGGGCTCTGGGTGAGCGATCTTCTGCCTCACTTGGCGGAGTGCGCCGACGACCTCTGCATGATTCGGTCCATGGTGGCCAAGAGCTCCAATCACACACCGGCCACGTTTCAGATGAATTCGGGATTCACCCGCAACGGGTACCCTTGCATGGGTTCGTGGGTCACCTACGGCCTGGGCTCCGAGAACCGGGACCTGCCCGGTTTCATCGTGCTGCCCGATCCCCGCGGTCTTCCCGCCGGAGGGTCCATCAACTGGACCGCCGGCTTTCTGCCGGCGTCTCATCAGGGTGTGGCGTTCCGCAACTCGGGCGATCCCCTGCCGTACCTGTCGACGCCGCCCACCGTCTCGTCCCGGCGCCGCTCCAGCGAGATGGAGCTGCTGGCTCAGATGAACCGGGAACACCTGGAAACCAATCCCGGAGACAGCGCCCTGGAGGCGCGGATCCAGTCCTACGAGTTGGCCGCCCGCATGCAGATGACCATCCCCGACATCGTGGATCTGGACACGGAGCGGCCGGAGACGCGGCGGCTCTACGGCCTGGACGAGGAGAAGACGGCCGCCTTCGGCCGGAATTGCCTGCTGGCTCGCCGGTTGCTGGAAAACGGCGTCCGGGTGGTCCAAGTCTGGATCGGCGGCGCCTTCGGCCGACCCCGCATCAACTGGGACGGGCACGAGGACATCAAGGAGAATCACACCGATCAGGCCGACACCATGGATCGTCCTTTGGCCGGGCTCCTGAAAGATATGAAGGAGCGGGGCATGCTGGAGGACACGCTGGTGGTCTGGTCGACGGAATTCGGGCGGACCCCGTTCACCGAGGGACTGGGAGCCAAGGGCCGTGACCATCACCAGCTCGCCTTCACCTGCTGGCTGGCCGGCGCCGGTGTCCGGAAGGGATTCAGCTACGGTGCTTCAGACGATGTGGGTTACGACGTGGCCCGGGACCCGGTCACCATCTACGATTTTCACGCCACCATCCTTCACCTGCTGGGGCTGGACCACAAGAAGCTCACCTTCTACCACAACGGCATTCAGCGCCGCCTCACCGACGTCCACGGCCACGTGGTCAAGGGTGTGTTGGCGTAAGCTCGAGTTGCCACCACCGAGATCGACAATCGGAAGGCGGGATCGCAAGACCCTTGCGATCCAGGAGATCTGATTTCGGAATGAACAAGAAAGCATTCGAAGAACTGCTGCAGTCCATTGACCGCCCGGGAGACTTTTTCACCCATGGCCGGTTGCTGGTCCCCATGCCGGTGCTGAAGGTCGACGGCATCGGGGTGCTCTCTTTCCCGGTTCCGCAAGGGCAGATACGCGCCTTGATGGAGGTGGCGGAGCGTGCTCCCTATGGCAAGGGATCCGAGACGCTGGTCGATACTTCAGTCCGCGACTGCTGGCAGATCGACGCGGCGCGGGTTCGCCTCGGCGGCCGCGCGTGGCCGGAGACGTTTTCGGGAATTCTCGGCGCCACTGCGGACGGTCTCGGTTGCCCCGTCGAACGGCTGGACGCGCAACTCTACAAATTGCTCGTCTACCCGTCGGGAGGGTTCTTTTCGTCTCATCGCGACACCCCGAAAGCGGACGGCATGATCGCCACCCTCACGATCTCGTTGCCGACTGCCGGCGCCGGCGGCGAGTTGATCGTTCGCCACCGGGGCCGGCAGACGACCCTCGACATGAACGCCGACGAGCCCTCGGAACTGGCTTTCGCGGCGTTCTACGCCGATTGCTCCCACGAATCGCGGCCGGTCCGCCGGGGCCACCGGCTGTCGCTCGTCTTCAACCTCTGTCTTCGCCCCGGAGACACGGAAACGCCCCGGCTCGCGCCCGACTATTCGGATCGGATCGAGAGTGCCGCCGATTTTCTCATCGACTGGCGCGACGGCGATCACTCGCCTGCCAAGTATGCCTGGTTGCTGGAGCATGACTACAGCGAGAGCGGACTCTCTTTCGAGGCCTTGAAGAATACCGACGCTGCCGTGGCGCGAGTTCTGAAGGCGGCGGCAGATCTGGCCGAGTGTGAATTGCATCTGGCGATGGTAAAAGTCAGAGAAGAAGGCATCCCCGTCATCGACGGCCTTTACGTCTATGGAGAGGATTGGGATGAGATGGATGCCGATCGCATGGAGATGGACGAATTGCTCGACCGTACGCGCTCGCTCGACGGCTGGGTGGGCCGGGACGGAGGCCGCCCCCCTTTCGGAAGGCTCCCGTTGCTCGGGCAGGAACTGTTGCCGGAAGGGGCGCTCGACGACGCCGAACCGGACGACCGATGGCTGCACGAAGCCACGGGCAACGCGAACATGACTATCGAGCAGGTCTATCGCCGTGCGGCCTTCGTGGTCTGGCCGCAGTCGAAGACGCTCGACGTCATCAGGAAGGGCGGCATCGAGCCGGCGGTGTCCTGGGTTTCCGAGCGATTCGACGGCGCGGGTGGGACTGCCGGCGAGCGAATCGGCGATCTCGTGGACCGGTTGTTCGAGATCTGGCCCTCCGAACCCTACGTCTCCGATAAGAATGCTCGCGCCAAGATGCTTCGCCTGTTGGCAGCGTTCGGAGACGAAAACCTCACCATCCGCTTTCTTCGCGAGGTCGTGTTACGCAAGTCTGGTGGCAGTGAAAACGAAAATCTGCCGGCGGCGTTGGAGCAAGTGAGCCGCCAAGAGGGGTTGAGGATCTCGGCCGCCTACACTCCGTTGTGGCGCCAAGCCGCAGCATTCCTGCTGGCGCGTAGCGACACGGTACCCGAGGAGCCCCGAGACTGGAGGATCGCGTCTGAAATCGACTGCGATTGCCAGCACTGCGCCAAACTCCGGGCCTTCTGCCGGAACCCCGCTGCCAGGACGGAGCGGTTCCCGTTGCGAAAGGATCTGCGCAAGCACCTGCATCGAATCATCGACGCACACCGACTCGACATGTCCCACGTGACGGAGCGCAGGGGCCGGCCTTATACCCTGGTCTGCACCAAGAACCGGGCGAGCCACCGGCGCCGGCTCACCGAGTATGGCAAGGATGTCTCTTGGATGCGTTCACTGATCCGTTCGGCGCCCAGTGGGGAGTGGGCGGAAGTTTGTGCGACAGAATTGGAGCGATTGCGTGACGCGGTGGCGAAGTCGGAGTGAAATTGACGGTCACTTCGTGCGGGGCGTCCTGACTTGACAGTCCGTGGTGAAAGTCCCGCGAGCACCGAGACCGTTCCTGCGCCCGCAGGACAAGGCGCTATGGGCGCGCATACCGGGAGTATGTGCCCGAATCGCAACGCAGTCCGCGCCTGTGCAGGGACGGTCGAATGCCGTGACGACTTTTACCACGGGCTGTTGAGCCACCGCCACCGGGAATCGGCATCCGGATCCTCGAAATGGCCGGAAACGGCCGTGCTATACTCGGCTTCCCACCATTGTTCTGCGATGGAGGTTGCCCCTATGAGCCCGGAACTGATCGGAATCCTTGGATTGGGTGGAATAAGTGTGACTTTGGGCCTGTTCATGATGAAGCGGATCGACAGAGTCGGGGACCGCGTCACTCGGCTTGAAGTCGCGTTCACGGATCGCATGGCCAGGCTGGAAGGCCTCTTCGAAGGCTATACGCGCCAGACGAAACCGTAACAACGTCTAGTTGCGGGCTGCTACGCCGTTCGCACCTGCCAGTGCCGTGAGGTGTCCTGGGCCGTCCAGAGACGTTCGTAGAGGCCTCCGGTGCGAATCAGCCGCGAGTGGGTCCCCGTCTCCACGACCCGACCCTCCTGCAGGACCACGATTCGATCCGCGTTACGGACGGTAAACAGGCGGTGCGCGATGACCAGGACCGTCCGGTCGCGGGTCAGGCGGGTGATGGCTTCCCGGATCTCCAACTCCGACTCGGTGTCCACGCTTGAGGTGGCTTCATCCAGGATCAGGACGGGTGCGTCCTTGAGGAGGGCGCGGGCGATGGAGATCCGCTGCTTCTCGCCTCCGGAGAGGCGCGCCCCCCTTTCCCCGACCATGGTGTCGTAGCCCTGGGGCAGGGACAGGATGAAATCCTCGGCGTTGGCCGCCCGGGCGGCTTCCCGGATCTCCTCTTCGGCCGCCTCGGGATTGCCCACCAGGATGTTCTCCCGGATGGTGGCGTGGAACAGGTAAACGTCCTGCATGACGTGGGCCACGCTGCGCCGCAGCGGACCCAGTGCGAGCTTCCGGACGTCGATCCCGCCGATTCTGACGGCTCCGAACTGGGGCTCGTAGAACCTGGGAACCAGGTTGCAGGAGGTGGTCTTGCCGGCGCCGGTGGGGCCGACCAGGGCTAACACCTCGCCCGCTTCGGCCCGGAAACTCACCTCCCGAAGGACGGGAGTCTCCGGCGCGTAGCCGAAAGTGACCCGGTCCAGTTCCACCGACCAGCGGAGGTCGCCGGGAATGGCGACCAGGCCGCCCGCCCGCGATTCCACCGGCAGTTCCAGTAGTTCGAAGACTCGTTGCGCCGAGGCGGCCGCCTTCTGGATGACGTCGTTCAGGTTGGCCAGCCGCAACAGGGGCTGGAAGATCTGTCCCAGGTAGAGGATGAAGACCACCAGGTCGGCCAGGGCCACGTCTCCTCCCAGGGCCAGGCGTCCTCCCGCGGCGACGACCAGGAGGTAGGCCAGGCCGCCGGCGAATTCGACCACGCCCGCCGGAATCAGAGACCAGCGATTGGCCCTCACGATGCTGTCGCGATAGCGGGCGCTGGCCTGCCGGACCCGCCGCAACTCGGAATCTTCCCGGACGAAGGACTTGATGACCGTGTGGCCGCTGATCCGGTCCAGGATCTCGGCCACCAGGTCGGCGCGGCGGCCCCGGGTTTTCCTCCAGGCTCGACTGGTCCGCCCCGCGAGCCGGTACACCAGCCAGGCGATCAGCGGCAAGGGCAGCGTGACAATGAGAGCCAGCTCGAAGTGGATGTTGAAGAGGATCAGGAGCATGGCCGCCGGCATCACCGCCGCCAGGAAGATCTCCGGCACCCCGTGGGCCAGAAAGTCCTCTATGACCTCCACGTCGTTGACGGTCCGGGACATGAGCGAGCCGCTGCGGCGATGCGTGTAGGCTCCGGGCGGGAGGGCCTGAACCCGGGCGTAGGTGCGGCCCAGGAGGTTGTGCAGCGTGCGGTAGGCGGCCACGTGGGAGAAGACACCGTAGCCGTAACGGAAGACCCCCCGCAGGAGAAAGAGTCCGGCCAGGGCAACGGCCATCCACATCAGTGTGGACCCGGAAAGACTCCCTTCCTGAAGCAACTGGATCAGCCGTCTCAAGACCAGGGGAGGGAAGAGTCCGACCACCGAGAAGAGGAGGCCGCACAGGAGCGACAGGGCCAGCAGTCTCCGGCTCTCCACTGCCAGATGGAACAGCCGGACGATGAGAGTCCGAGTCGAGTTGCCGCTCCGGTCCATCCGTGTCCCCGTTGCCACGTCCGGCCCCCGCGGAAACCTACTCGTAATGGAGCGCTTCGATGGGGTCCAGGCGGGCCGCCTTGTGGGCCGGATAATATCCGAAAAAGACCCCGATGGCAGCCGAGAAGATGATGGAGACCGCGATGGAGTTGGGAGAGATCTGGGTCGGCCATCCCATGGCCTGGGAGACGAGGAAGGATCCGCCGATCCCCATACCGAGCCCGATAAGGCCTCCCAACAGGCAGAGCACGATGGATTCGGACAGAAACTGGACTCTCACGTGTCCGGGACGGGCGCCGATGGCCATGCGGATCCCGATCTCCCGTGTCCGTTCGGTCACCGAGACCAGCATGATGTTCATGATGCCGATGCCCCCCACCAGCAGCGAAACGGCGGCGATGCTGGCCAACAGGCTGGTCATGACCCGGTTGGTGGCTTCGGCCGCTTCCGCGAACTCGCTCAGATTCCGAACCCGGAAGTCGTTGGCCTGATCCCGACCCAGATTGTGGCGCTGGCGCAGGAGGGCGGTGATCTGCTCCTGGGCCGCGAAGCTGGCACGCGCGCTCACGGCGGAAATCAGCCCGGATTGGACGTAGAGGACCCCTCCCTGGAACTTCTTCTGGACCGTGGTGTAGGGAACGATGATGGTGTCGTCCTGATCCCGCCCCCAGTTGTTGGCTCCCTTTTTCTTGAGGACCCCCAGCACCTGGAACGGGAGGTTCTTGACGCGGATCGTCTGGCCCACCGGGTCGCCGCCGCCGAAGAGTTCGTCCACTACGGTCTGTCCCAGGACGGCGACTCGAGCTGCCGTCTTCACGTGACTCTCTTCAAAGAACTCGCCCCCGGTGAGGGGCCAGTTGCGCAGCAACTGGTATTGCTCGTTGTACCCCTCGATTCGAGTGTTCCAGTTCTGGTTGCCGAACACGACCTGGGCCATGGTGGAGGCGCTGGGGCTCACCGCTTGGACGGTGGGAACCTCTTGGAGGATGGCCTCGAAGTCGGCGGCGGTGAGGGTGTTTTGAGTTCCCGATCCACTCCGGATCCCCCACGAGCGGCGGCTGCCGGCCCGGATCCAGAGGGTGTTGGTCCCCATGGCGGCGATCTCCTCCTGCACCTGCCGCTGGGCCCCCTGGCCCAGGCTGACCATGGTGATGACGGCGGCGACACCGATGATGATCCCCAGCATGGTGAGGATGGAGCGGATCTTGTTCCGGCCCAAAGACTTGAGGGAGATTTTCAAGATCATCCAGAAACCCATGGCGATTCTCCCGACTAGTGAATTCTGTCGCTGACGATGAGACCGTCCCGCAGTTGGATCGTGCGCTTGGCGTGAGCCGCGATGGACGCCTCGTGGGTCACCATGATCAGCGTGATGCCCTTGTCCCGGTTAAGATCCACGAGAAAGCGCATGATCTCTTCCGACGTGGCCGAGTCCAGGTTGCCGGTGGGTTCGTCCGCCAGCAGGATGGCCGGCCTGTTGACCAGGGCACGGGCCACGGCGACCCGCTGCTGCTGACCGCCCGACAGTTGATTGGGCATGACCTGGGCTTTCTCCGGGATGCCCACCACATCCAGCGCCTCCTCGATCCTGCGGGCCCGCTCCTGGCGAGGAACGCCGGCGTAGAGCATGGGCGCTTCCACGTTCTCCCAGATGGAGGTCCGGGGCAGCAGGTTGAAGCTCTGGAAGATGAATCCGATCTTCTGGTTCCGGATGTCCGCCCGCTGGGACGCCGAGAAGGTGGAGACGTCGATCCCATCCAACCGATACCGCCCGCGGGTCGGCCGGTCCAGGCATCCCAGCAGGTTCAGCAAGGTCGATTTGCCTGAACCCGAGGCTCCCATGACGGCCACGAACTCGCCCGAGACGACCTCCACGGAGACTCCCCTCAGGGCTTCGACCTGGACCTCTCCCAGGTCGTAGATTTTCCACACGGCTTCCAGGGAAAGGAGACTGCCCACGCTCGGCGGCGCGGAGTGGCGGAGATTCTGCTGCGCTGCGGCCACTTGAACCATCAGCGTCCTCGACTGCCGGTGCCGCCGCCCCGGCCCCCGGTTCCACCCCCGCGGGCGCCGCTGCGGCTGCTCGTGCTCCGGCCCCGGCGCGGCCCGAAGGCACCGCTGAAGGGAGAAGTGCTGCCGCGCTGGACCTGGCCCGATTCGTCCAGCTTCCAGGTGATGATCCTTTCGCCCTCTTCCAGATCTCCGCGCAGGATGGCCGTCTCCCTTCCGTCGGTGATGCTCAGTAGGACGCGGCGTGGCTGAGGCTCGGCGTTTTCGTCCAGCACCCAGAGCAGGCCGGGCCGGGGCCGCGTCCGCTCGGCGCGGGGAAACCGGATCTTGGGCCCCGGCCTGATGCCATACTGTTCGATGGTGGAAATTCCGATCTCGGCATGGGATATCTCCTCGCCGCCCCGGCGCGGTCCCCGCCGTTGCCCTCCAGGGCCTCGGCCCCGTCCGCCCCACGCCGGTCGGCCGCCGTCCCCTGCAGCATCGGCCATGGCGGCCCGGCCGGCTCCCGGGCCTCGTCCGGGACTGGCCATGGCGGTGCCGGGCCCGCCTCCCGAAGGCCGCCGTCCGCCGCCTCGCATCAGCGCTCGAATCTCTTCCGGTGACATTCCCTCGGGCCGGAA
>JAPOYZ010000235.1 GCA_026706325.1 Candidatus Aminicenantota bacterium | reverse complement strand
GGTCCGGCAGTCTCAATGACGTCATCAACGTCTTCGATACTCATATCTTCCCTCCCGGTCTCATCAACGAGTTCCGGTTCGGCCTGTTCCGCCGGGACAACTACCACCGGACCGAGCATTCCGCTGCCCTCTTCATCGACTCGCTGGGGATCGACCTGGGCGACGACGCCGCCACCCGCAAGGCGTTCAACACCCTCCCCTACATCAGGGTCGACAACCTCCACACCATCGGTACCCGCTCCGCCGCCACCAACGAAACGGTGACCAACTACTACAGCATCCGCAACAACCTCAGCTATCGCACCGGAATCCACAGTTGGAAGTTGGGCTATGACCACGCCATTCGGCGCATCTCCGACCTCCGGGCCCTCAGGTCGGTGGCGGGCGACTGGAATCACACCGGTTTCTTTACCGGCGATCCCTTCGCCGACTTCCTGCTGGGACTTCCCACCCAGACGGGACGCCACACCCCACGGCCGGCCGTGGAGGGGCGCTACAGCGAGTTCGGGTTGTTCGTCCAGGACGACGTTCAGGTCAGCTCCAGGTTGAAGCTGAACATCGGGTTCCGCTACGACCGGATCTCCCCACGCACGGACGCCAACGGGGCCTGGTACAACTTCAATATGCGCAGCGGCGCCCTGGTGGTGCCGGAAGCCGGACGGGGTCTGATCGCCCCGGCCTTCCATCCCGACATCCCCATCGAGACGGCCAGCGAGGCCCGCTTTCCCAGCAATCTGGTCAATTCGTTGACCAAGTGGTCGCCGCGTCTGGGCTTTGCCTACCGGCTCGACGACAAGACCGTCGTGCGGGTCGGTTACGGCATGTTCATGCACGACGCCGGGAGCACCAACAACTACTTCGCGACGCTGCTCACGGGCGGGCCTTTCGCTCTGGACGAGACCTTTCGGAATACCATCACCGACGGCGTCCCCCTGGTCACCACCGACCGGCCCTTTCCCCGGGCGACTGTCGGGGGCTCGGCTCCGGCCACCTTCAACATCCAGGGCGTGAACCCCGAGATCAAGGAGCCCTACCTGCAGCAGTGGAACCTGACCTTGGAGCGGCAGTTGGGACGCGAAACCTCCTTCCGCTTCTCATACGTCGGCTCCTCGGCTACGAGCCTCTGGTACTCCAGGGACGTCAACATTCCTACGGCGAGTCTGATTCCCTTTACCGAAGAGCGGCTCAACTACCCCCACAACCCGGGTTTTGACGACATCATCTACCTGGACAGCGGCGGCCACATGAGCCATAGCCAATTCCAGTGGCAGTTCACTCGCCGGATGTCCCGGACTCCTATCGGCGGGTTCATGTTCGACGGAATATTCCAGTGGATCAAAGAGATCGAGGATGTGGACGACACTACGGCGTTCGCGTCCGCCTACGGGCGGGGCATAGCGCCGCGCCTCGGAGGCTATGCCGGGATCGAGGATCCCTACGACCGGAACCGGGATCGGGCCGACGCCTATCTGAACCCGGCCTCAATCCGCATCAACTTCATCTGGGAGCTCCCGTGGGGTCCGGATCAGCCTTACCTGTCGCACCTGAGGAAAGGCTCGATCCTGAGCGCCCTGGTGGGTGGCTGGGAATTCGCGGGCATCTTCGATGCCGCTACTGGACGTCCTTACCACCAGTACTACAGCGGATTCGATCCCACCAACACCGGCCGCTTCAGTGGCCGGGCCAGCATGTCCAAGGCTGGCTGCGACCGGCAGGTCCGCCCCCACGGCTATACGCGGCCGACGACCGTCAACATCAACTGCTTCAAGGTCCCGGATCCGGGCACCTACGGTACGACTCCGCGCGACGCCGTGAGCCGGCTGCCGGGCTGGGCCTTTGACGCGACGTTGTACAAATTCTTCCCCATCCGGATGCTCCATGAAGACATTAGAGCCCGGCTCTCCATGACCATGGTCAACCCATTCCACCACGTGGTGGCGTCGAGAGACCGCGGCCTCTACGTCACGAGTCCGGCTCGCTTCGGAATCCCTTCACGGGGCGGAGGCCTGCTGCGGTTCGGGTCGGCTCCCCGTAACGTCCACTTCCAGTTCCAGATCGTCTGGTAGGTCGGGGGGCCCAAGCCGACAAAGGTTGATTTGCCAGGGGGGAGGGAAGCAGTTCCCTTCCCCCCTTTTTTTGTTACGAGGTGCAGGCCATGAACAGAACGAGTCACTGCCTGTGGTCTTTATTGGGAGCGTTCCTCCTGCTGGTCCCGGGCCCAGCCGATGCCCAAGTCCACCGTGGAACGCTGCAGGGTCAGATCAAGGACCATGAGGGCAAGCCTCTAAAGGACGTCGCGGTCAGGATCGATGGACTCAACGGCAAGCAAACGTACGAGCTCAAGACCGACAAGGGAGGACGATATTTTCACATCGCCGTCGACCCTTATCTGTCCTATCGAATCGTGGCCATCAAGGAAGGCTACTGGACTGAGGAGTCGGTAGGTGTGCGAGCCTCACGGTCACAAAGCGGCGGCATCAACAACTTCACCATGAGACCCGGCCACTCCACTGACGCCGAGATGACCCGAGCGGAGAGAGAGACTCTGGTCCGCGATCTGCGCCAGGCGGAGGAAACGAAACGGACAGTGAAGGTCATTGACGAGAGCCACAAGGTGGCTATGCGATTCGTCGACGAAGGTCGATACGCGGAGGCGGCGGAGGCCTTCCGCAGGGTGGTGGAGCTACAACCGACTCTGGCGCCCACCTGGGCCAACCTGGGACACGTCTACAACAAGCTGAAAAAGCCCTCGGATGCAGTGGCCGCCTACCGGAAGGCCATCGAGCTGGATCCCGGGAACGCCTCCTTCTACCAGGACCTGGGACACGTCTACTCGGACATGGGGGAGGCCGGGAAGGCCACGGAGATGTACCAGAAGGGTGCGAAGTTGACCGGGAATCAGGACCCCAAGGAAACGGCGAAATCCCAATACTTCATCGCCGTGAACCACCTCAACTCGGGGAGAGAAGAGCAAGCCATGGAGGCTTTGCGAGAAACCCTGGCCGCCGACCCCGAGCACGCCGATGCGCACTACTACGTAGGAGTTCTGCTACTTCAGGAAAATCGGCTGGCGGAAGCCCTGGAACATCTGGAAAAACACCTGGAGCTCGCGCCCCAGAGTTCTACCGCCGCAGATGCCCGGGCGCTCCTGGACGCGCTGAGACAAATGCCGAAAACCGAATAGGGGGAGTGGCGACATTCTTGTCGCCGAGAGCGGCGTCAGGAGCGGCGACATTCTTGTCGCCGGGGCCGACGGCTTTCCGGCCGCCGATCTCCAAATCAACAGACCCAAGAAACGGCACCGGGCGAAGACGATGGGCCGCCCGAAAAGTCGTTCCTCCAATCCTGGTCAGCGCTTCAACACCTGAGCTTGGCCGACATCGCCGGCCGGCTCCAGAATCGTGAACTTTTCCGTACGGCTGGTGCTGCTGCCCCCGATCCGGTCCGCGATCTGCGCACTGAGGGTGTACTTCCCCGGCTGCAGCCGGCCCAGGGGAAACCGTTGCAGCAACATGGTGCGGCGATTGGAGGAGAAATAGACCGACTTGCCCAGAGAGTCGTGGATCTCGAAGACGATCTGCCCGTCTTTCAGGATGTAATAATCCGCCTTGATGGAGGGTTTGCTGGAGGCTGAGTCCAGTTCCAATCCATAGATCTCCAGGTAAACCCATAGCGGATTCTCGCCGTCGAAACTCCTTGAGACGCTGGGACGGACCAACAGGTCCCCCATGACGAACATCTCGTATTGCTCCGGGACGTAACCCAACTGTCGCACGTGATTCGACAGCAGCAGGGTACTGGCTCCCAGACCTTCATCCCGGGGTCGAAAAGGATTGATAGCCAGGGTCTTGCTGCCCACCTTTCCACTCTCCAGGTCCTGCAGAAAGAGTTCCAGCTTGCAGCGCTGCCCCCTGTCCAGGGCAAGGACCACCTGGTGCAGGGAGAGGTCGTTCAGCCCTCCCGCCAACTCGTCCGTGGCCACGTGGACGGCGATCTCCTGGTCGATCTCGGCCACATGCTGGTTGGTCATGTTGGTCACCACCCCATACAGGTCCAGCGTGGCCGTAGCCGTGCCCGCACCGCCCGGTTTGAAGTTGAGCTCCTTCTTGGGCACTTCCAGCGTCAACAGCACCAGAACTTCCTCGCCATTCAACTCCAACTGGTCGTTCCTGAGCCGAAATGGAAGCGGCTCATACGAGACACGGGTCCTCACGAACTTCTTCAGGTCGTCGTACTTGCCCTTGGTCTGTCCCATGGTGGCGGTAGTGACGCGGAGCCGGTCGAAATACTTCTGCACCTGGAGCCAGTCGCCGGCGCCGCTCGTGTCCATCATGGGGTAACCGTGCCTGAGCCAGCGCTCGGACCTGTCGGTCCATCCTTGTACCTCGGCCCACTTCATGCCCCCGAATCCCTTGTCGTCCATCAGGTCCTTTTCGTCGGGGTGGTAGGCGAGCTTGTAGTCTCCCGTCATGGACTGGTCGACAAACTCGATGATGATGTTCGATCCGATGCCCTCCAGGTTCCGGTAGCGCCAGCGCTCAAAGGGAAAGACGATGGTGGTGCCGAGTCCTTCTTCCATGGTCCGGTCGTAACGACCGCCGGCGGGGAAGCTCTCGATGTCGGCCGGCGGCCCGTGCATGATGTAGATCCGGCCCCGATCCGTATTCCGGCCGGCGAGCCCGCTGGAGAAGTGGTCGTCGGCGTAGGCGATCCGGCGGTAGTGTTCCTCCTTGAACTCGTTGATCATGGTGCGCGGGTCGGGGTCCCGGCGGCGCCAGAATTGCTCGATGAAGTTCTCCTTCTCCTCGGGACTGGTCAGCTTCTCGAAGACCGCCCGTTCATCATGGGCGATGATGTGGACGACCGTGTCATTCAACCACTTGTTGTAGTAGTCGACGGCCTCTTCGCTGGAGGCGTCCTTTTCCTTGGGGCCGGCCCAGGAAATACCGGAGGTCAGTGTCAGGAAGAGGGCCAGCGAGGCCGCCGCGGTCGAATTGGAACAGGAGCGAAACATTGCAGTTTCGAGTAGTTTAGGCCCGAACTGGAGACTAGGTCAAGCCGTGAATGGGAGTAGCGGAGTGGTAGTCTTCACCCCACAGACTCGCAGTCAGGCCAAACTTGCCAAGTGCATGATTCTGTCCGACAGGTACCTGTGGCTGCGCACTTTGCCATGGAACCGGGCATCGACTACAAACCCGCTCATTCCGAGATGTCCCGATCTCGGTCGGCCCTTATGACGTCGCTGCTATCGATCGAGGATCGAAGACGGTTCCGTAGACTCTTGACCTGGGAGGTGAAGTTCTCTTCTTTTTCAAGTAGTACCGTACTGAGAGTCTCCCTGTGTTCGGCTTCGGCGGATCTGCCATGGGCCGCAGTTCTCCGCTTACGCGCACGTACCACTTGGTTGTTCACGTTCCGAGCCGTTAGTCGCGCCATGATCAATGGCAGCAAGTCTAGCTCCTTTCGAGACTGCTTGGCGCCTATCCGAGTTGCCTCACCAAAGAAATCAACCCGAAACAGGTAAACAGCCTGAGGCAAAAGGTCGTCACGGCCTTCGAACGGCTCCGCAACCCGGCGGATGAGATTGCCATCTCCATTCAAAATGGGGACACTCATGAGGATGGTTTTCCGATCCGCCGCGTGTCTATTCTGCGGCGCAATAGCCTTCGCTCTCGCCTGCGGCGTCGAACCGGCGTCCCAACGGCATCAGGACATCGTTTTTTTGGCCATAGACGACCACCTGCTCCCCTTCCGGCGGAACCTTTGCTATTACCTGTCCCGGCCGCGCGTCCGAAAGGAGCCGGTCCTGGTCCCCAGTCACGACGACCCCGATGCGGTCGACCAGTTGGCGGCCCATTTCTACGGCACCGTGATGGTGGACGAGGGCAAGTTTCGCATGTGGTACTACCCGGTCCGTTTGGGGGACCGGTCTTCCGAGCTGGGAATGGGTCCCGCCGCCTACGCCGAGAGCGGGGATGGCATTCGTTGGATCAAGCCGTCGCTGAAGCAGGTCTCCATCAGGGGAAATCTGGAAAACAATGCCATCCGTTTGCCCGACGACAGGGTCATGGGGGTCACCGTCATCAAGGACGAGGAGGAGACCGATCCCGAACGACGCTACAAGATGGTCTACAATCCCGTCGCTGCTCGGGAACGGTGGGCCGAACCGAAGCTGAACGGGTTGGCCCGGTCCACCCTCCGAACCGCCACCAGCCGCGACGGATTGACCTGGAATGCAAGGCCAGACCTGCCGCTCGACGTCTTCGTCGAGCTCTCCTCCTTCTACAAGCACAACGGGCTCTACCTGGCTCACGGCCAGGGGAAACTGTTTGGTGAAGGTGGAGAGCTGCACGAACGCCGGGGTTACGCCTGGGTGTCCACCGACTTCGAAAACTGGCTGGCGGGCCAGGCAGAGACCTTCGGATTACCGGAGCCCCGGACCCTGGGTCCAAGAGGAGCCGCCGGCGAGTACGACCAGGTCCACCTGGGCGTCGGCGGGGCCAGCTACGGCTCGGTGGCGGTGGGTCTTTACGGGATCTGGCGCCACGGCGGTACGGGAGTCGGCGGCACCACCTGCGATCTGGGACTGGTGGTGAGCAACGACGGGATCCATTTTCGCGAGCCGGTGAAGAAGCATGTCTACATCTCGCGGCACGATTCTCCGGTCACGCCGGTGGCCGGGAAGGAATACCCCACGATCCTGTGCCAGGCCAACGGCATTTTGAATGTGGACGACGAGACTTGGATCTACCATGGCCGCTGGCGGAACGCGCCGGTGGGCCCCGAATATTATGGCGAGGTCGCCCTTGCCACCTTGCCTCGCGATCGATGGGGCGCCGTGGGGTTGATTCGGGGCGTCTCCGAGGGCTGGGTCTGGTCGGCGCCCTTCCGCTGGCCGGAGGGGGAGGCCCAGGTCTTTCTGAACGCCGATTTCGCATCGCAAATGCGGGTCGAGGTGTCCGGCGTCGATTTCAATCTGCTCCCCGGCTACTCGGATGCCAATGCCGGCACAGTCTCCTGTACAGGAAGCGCGGGGTGGCTACAGAAGCGGAGCGGAGGGCTCGACTGTTCCGTGGTCTGGCCCGGCGGTCAGCTTTCCGACCTTGCGGATCGGCAGGTGCGGCTCCGCATCCGGCTCACCGCGGCTGACGGCGCCCCCAGGCTCTACGCGGTGTATGTTCGGGGTGAATGAAGAACCGGTCCTCTCTCGTATCCGGGAAACGGTCCGCTAAGGGAGTTTGAGAATGTCGAAGGTCCTCTGCGCGGGCGCCGCCCGAAGAATCATCAACCCTCCCCTGGGAACGAAGCGGCCCGGGATCCGGCTGTTCGCCGAACCGCTCCAGGCCGTCGAATCGGATCTGTCGGCGACCGCCGTCGTGCTCTCCAATCAGGCCAGCAAGGTGGTCATCGTCGGCATTGACATCTGCACCATCATTCTGCCTGTCGCTCTCGAGATCCGGCGCCGCATCGGCGAGGCGGTGGGGACGCCGGCGTCCCATGTCCTGATCAATTTCAACCATACCCACAGCGGTCCGGCACTGCCCGATTACCTGCCCGACTCGCCCGGGCAGATGAGGCTTCAACGCGCCTACCAGGATCGGCTCATCGAATGGCTGGTGGAATCCGCCGTTGAAGCCGACCGATCGTTGCAGCCGGCCCGGATCGGCGCGGGGTGGGGTGAAGCCCATATCGGCGTCTACCGCCGGGAGACGGGTCCGGACGGCCGCGACGTTCTGGGAGAAGATCCCAGCGTTCCCATCGATTCGGCTGTCGGCGTCCTCAGGATCGACGATCTGGAAGGCCAACCCATCGCCACCTGCTTCAGCTACGGCTGCCACACCGTGACCATGGGCCCCCGCTCGTCGCTGGTCTCCTCCGACTTTCCCGGTCCGGCCCGCGATCTGGTGGAAGACACTTTGGGCGGGCTTTCAGTCTTCCTGCAGGCCTGCGGCGGAAACGTCAATCCCGTCCATGGGATCGGTTACGAGGTGGATTGCCGGGACACCAAGAACCGGACCGGCCTGATTCTGGGCGCCGAAGTGGTCAAAGTGGCCGCCGACATCCGCACCGACGTCCGGCGCGGGAAAGAGCGCCGGCCCATGGGGGTCATTCCCAACATCCTGTTCTGGCCGTGGGAGCCGGCCGACGGCGATACCTGCACCTATTTGGGCGCCGTCGACGAGATCATCCAATTGGAGTTCGGGGAACTGCCGCCGTTGGAGGAAGCGGAAGCCATCCGTGACGAGTGGAGGCGGAAGTTGGACCATGCCCGGGCCAGCGACGCCAGAAACTGGGAGATCAGCGTGGCGATGCGCTTTACCGACTGGGCCGAAAAACTGGTCGAAGCCGTGCACGCGGGGAACCCGCCGTTGGATACGCTCATCCAGGCGATTCGGATCAACGACATCGTCCTGGCCAGCGCCAGCGTCGAGGCCTTCTTTCAGACGGGACTGGACGTCAAGGCGCGATCGCCCTTCGAGCATACCCAGTTCCTGGGGTTCTCCAACGGCATCGTCGCCTACCTGCCCCGTGCCGAAGACTATCCTCAAGAAGGCTGGAGTGTTCACGAACGCTACGCCGTACCGGACCTGCTGGTGCAGAGCCATTCCATGCCGGTGGCATTGCGCCCGGACGCAGAACAGACCGTCGTCGAGCGGGTGTCCAACCTGATCCGGCGGCTTGTCTGATCGGGGACGGAGGAATACAGGAATGAAGGGAACGCTGACCGGCAAGGTGGTGTTGATCACAGGAGCCGCGGGCGGGATCGGGACGGCCATCGCCCGTGCTGTCACCAATGAGTCCGCCAAGGTCGTGCTCTGCGACATCAACACCGAGGGAGTCCGGCGACTGGCGGATCGTTTGACCCGGGAAGGGAAGTCGGCTGTCTCCTACACACTCGACATTTCCCGGCCATCGGAGATCTCGACTGTCGTCGAGAAGATCGTGACGGAGCACGAGCGCATCGACGTGCTGGTGAACAACGCCGCCATCTGTCCGCGAATCCCTCTGGAGGAGGTGACCGAGGCGGACTTCGATCGCATCGTTGGGATCAACCTCAAGGGGACCTTCTTCGTGTCGCAGGCGGTGTCGCCGGTGATGGTCCGGCAGGACTCGGGAAGGATCGTGAACATCAGCTCCGTCGGCGCCCGGACCGGAGGCGTGGCCGCCTCGTCGGTCTATGCAGCCACCAAGGCGGGGATCATCGCCATCACCAAGTCGTACGCTCGGACGCTGGCTCCCAATGTCACCGTGAATGCCATCGCGCCTGGAGTTGTCGATACGGACATGATGCGGATTCCGTCGGAGCAGGTGGCGGCTATCGTCGACCAGATTCCCCTGGGACGGCTGGGCGACCCGGAGGAGATCGCTTCCGTCGTCGTCTTCCTGGCCTCGGAGGAAGCCTCCTATTTCACCGGCGCCACCCTCGACGTCAACGGTGGGTGGTTCATGTACTAGGGGAGGCGACTTTCCTATCGCCGATTGGAGGGGCGACTTTTAGTCGCCCTCTTGGGGGGTGTAGGGGGGACGGTAGTCCCCACTCCGCGTAGCGTCGTGCAAATGGGGAAACGAAGAGCGGGCGGCAGGAAAACCGCCGCTCCAGGGCGACAGGAAAGTCGCCTCTCCTAAAACGCGTACTTCTCGACGACCGACTGATCCACCGTCACCCCCAACCCCGGACTCTCCCGCACCTCCAGATACCCGTCCTCCTGGACCCAGGGATCGCTCACCAGCTCATGCTGCATGGGAGAGGTGTGCGGTTTGAAGTCCATGGCGGCCCCGTGGGTCGAACTGGCGAGCAAATGAACACTCGCCGCCGTATTCAGAGCACTGCTCCAGGTGTGGGCCGAGAACTCGATGTTCTGCGCCTCGATCAGCGGAACGACCTTGACGCAGCCCGTGACCCCCAGGCACCGTCCCGGATCCATCTGCACCACGTCCACGGCGCCATGCTTCAGCAGTCGCCGGTAGCCCTCCGGATTCCACTCCTGCTCGCCGGTGCCGATGGGCGTCCGGGTCCCCGCCCGGAGAAGCCGGTGGGCCGCATAGTCCTGGGGCGGAAGCGGCTCTTCGATCCAGCGCAGCCGGTAGGCTTCGAAGTCCCGGACCCGGCGAATCGCCTCCTGGGCGCTCCATTTCACCCGGCCGCCCAGCACGTCGAAGACGATGTCGCAATCGGGGCCGACGATCTCGCGGACGTCTCGAACCAGCGCCAGGTCTTTGGCATGGTCCATCCCGAAGACGGCATCGGGACGGCTGCCCCAGCCCCCCTTGACGATGCGGTAGCCCTGGTCCTTGAAGGTCTGGAACTCGTTCAGCGTCCAGTCCAGGTCGACCATGTCGAAGTGGATGGACGCCATGGCCACGACTCGCGGAACGACCCGCCCTCCCATGAGCCGGCACACCGGCTGGTTCAGCAGATGCCCCTTCAGGTCCCAAAGCGCCATGTCCACGGCGCTCACTGCGAATCCCGCGATGCCCTGGGGACCGTACCACCAGATGTGGTTCAACAGCTTGTGCCAGAGGCGCTCCACGTCGAGGGCGTTCTCTCCGGTCAACAAGGGGGCGTATCCGCCTTCGATGACGGTCTTGACGGACGCGGCCGACTCGGGAAACTGGCTGATGCATTCGCCCCAGCCCACGGCTCCCCCCTCCGCTTCCACCCGGGCCAGGGTGATGTAGCGGATGTTGTTGTGGTCGTGGGGCTCCGGATAGCGCAGAGGATACGCGTCGACACGCCGAATCTTCGTCATGGTCTCGACCTTGTCAGCGCTTGGGAACGGAGTGCGGCGGCGAGTCACCGAACATAGATGAATTCCGGCGCGTTGAACAGCGCGTGAGCCGTATCCTTCCAGACCTGCCCCGATTGCATCACGGGGACCCTGTCTTCTTCGGACGCCGTTTCCTGATTGTGGAGTTCGGCGATGTCGCCAACGGCTTCCGTCCAGTGGGCCAACTCCTCGGCCTCGGGGTTCCGGTTGAAGGCTCGCCGGAACATGTAGGCCAACCTCTCCCGAGGCGATTCATGAGGCTTCGCCACCAGCTCCTGGGCCCAGAATTCGGCCTGCCCTGCGACGAAGGGATCGTTCAGCAGCGCCAGCGCCTGAGCCGGGACGTTGGTGATGTCCCGCCTTCCGGTAGGAATCTTGGGCTTGGGCTGGTTGAAGGTCGCCAGCAACTTGGAGGGCTCCATGACCGTCATCTTCAGATAGATGGACCGCCGCCCGTCGCCGTCGAGGGGTCCGGAGAAGAGGCGCTTGGTCGCGTCTTCCATCTTCCGAAAAGGATTGATGGGTTCGCCGAAGAGGCTCCGGTCCAAACGCCCCGAGACGGCCAGCAACGAATCGCGGATCGACTCGGCATCCAGGCGCCGGAGGGGCATGTGATGCCAGAGGCGGTTGGAAGGATCCGCCTCCATAGCCCGGGTGCTGGCGTGCCCCGATTGCATGAAGGTTTCGCTCGTGACCAGCGTCCGGACCAGGTGCTTTACGGACCAGCCGCTGCGGACGAAGTCGTCGGCCAGGTAGTCCAGCAACTCCGGGTGAGAGGGCTGATCTCCCAAGTGGCCGAAATCGTTGGGCGTCATGACGATGCCGCTACCGAAAACCCATTGCCAGACCCGATTGACGAAGACCCGGGCAGTCAACGGATTCTCAGGGCTGGTCACAAGATTGGCCAACTCCAGCCGGCCGCTCCCATCCGGCCGGCCGTCGTCGTCGGCTCTCAGGACCCGAACATGACCCCGGGGAACCAGGTCTCCCAAGTCGTCGTAGACTCCCCGGATATTGAGGCGGTAGTCCCGGCCTGGGTCCAGGTCGACCATCCCATTGATGGTCTGGGGTTGCAGAAGCCGTTTCTCCGCCGTGCGGTAGGTCGCGACCAGATCTCGAACCGGCTCCCGCTCCTCGAAGCTGTTGGGCAACAGCTTCCGGTCGAGCATCCAGTTGATCAACCGGACGTCATCTTCGTCCGCGCGATCATTGGCCCAGTCTTGGAGGGAAGCGGTCAGCCACTGGCCGTACCGCGCCGCGGCTTCCGGCAGGCTGGATGGAGGATCGCCGGAGAAGAGAGGCTGGAAACGGGACAGCTCGTCCGCCGGCGACTCGACGCAATCGAAGATGGCCCCGTAGTTCGTGACTTCGCCTTTATTGACCAGGTACGCCCGGGTGACGCCGAACCAACTGTTCGGGTCCTCGGAACCACAGTCGTCCTTCGCGATTTCTTCCTCTTTGCATCCCCCCAGCCCGTACCGCGGTGGAAAGTAGGGGTTGGAGGTCTTGGTCGTGAACTCAAGGTAGTTCCGGGTTTCCGCCGCTTCGACGGCTGATTTCGGCCAGGCACTCTTGTCGGCCGCATTCTGGGTGTGGCACACCCAATGCAACTCGTCGTCTTCCATGTATCCCCACTCGCGCTCGGTCAGGAAGCCGTTGTCCACCACGAGCCGGCGGGTGCTGTAATCGCCTCCATTCATCTCCAGGCTGACGACCTGGGGACTGGTCGGCTCCAGGAAGGGGCTGCGCACGGCGCCGTTGAGCCGTGGAGAGATGGCGTGGGTGAACAGCCCGGCCGGTAGCAGCATGCCCACCGCCTCGGTTCCCTCAAGCGCCACCGTGAAGTCGCCATTGGAGACCGGTCCGTCGCGGAGTCCGACCCCATCCACCGACCAGCCCTTCGGCACCTCCTCGCGGAAATCGGCCATCAGGGGGAAATTTTGGACATTGGTCTGCGAGCGCTCCTGATGGGCGGTTCCATATTCCCGGGCCAACTCCGACCAGCGGCCGTCGACGCTGCCGCCCTGTTGCGCCGATGCGTGCAGTTGGAGCCAGGGATAGAGAATGTCCTCCAGCGTGGGCTTGTCTTCCGCCTCCTCCTCTTCGGACTCTTTCCCGGCCGCTTCCCGTTCTTCCGCTTCTTCGGCCTTCTCTTCGCTCTCGGCCGGCTCCTCCACCGGTTCGAACCGGAGCGCCTTCTCCCAGGCCTGCACCCGCTCCGGCTTCAAGCCTTGGGCCAGTCGGTCCGCGGAGTCATCCTCGTCGATACGCGCCTGTGCGGCCAGGATATAGGCCGGGACCTCATGGGACGCCTCCAGCCACCAGTCCGCCAGCGGTGTCCTCATTTGGTTCTTGAGGGTCGAGAGTTCCTCGATGACACGTTGGTTCCGGTCGGGGAGGTCCAGGGTGTTGGTCCCCCAGCGCGAGCTCATGAAGATGCCGGCCAATGCGTAGTAGTCCGTCTGGGCGACGGCGTCCAGCTTGTGGTCGTGGCAGCGTGCGCAGGCTACGGTCATGGCTTGAAACGCCTTGGAGAAGGCGTCGATCTTGTCGTCCACCATCTCCTGGTGGATGCCGTTGAAGACCACGCTGTCTCCGTGGCGCTTCTCGCCCATCATGTAGAACATGGGACCGATGAGCGACTCGTTGATCTGCTGGTCGGCGTTGATTCTCGGGGGTTCCACCATGTCGCCCGCGATCTGCTCCCGCACGAGCTGATCGAAGGGCAGGTCGTCGTTGAAGGCGCGGATCAGATAGTCGCGGAATCGCCAGGCGCCCTTGGCCGGGATGTCCCACTCGTAGCCGTAGGTGTCGCTGTACCGCACCACGTCCATCCAGTGACGCGCCCAGCGCTCGCCGAAGTGGGGGGACTCGAGCAGACGGTCCACCAGGCGCTGGTAGGCGCCGTCGTCGGTGTCTTGAACAAAGGCCTCGACTTGGTCGGCGGTCGGCGGCAGACCGGTCAACACCAGGCTCAGGCGCCGCACCAATGTGCTCCGGTCCGCCCGGGGAGCCGGCTCCAGTCCCTTCTTCTCCAGTTGGGCCAGGATGAAGCGGTCCATGGGGAGATCCGACCAGCGTTCGTTCTCGACCGGCGGCAGCGGCGGCTGAACCACCGGTTGGAGACTCCACCAGCGGCTCCGCTCCTCGAAGACTTCTTCCCAAGACTCGTCCGGCACATACGCGGTCTTGGCTGTGGGGGGCGCGTCGCGCGGGTCGGGCGCTCCCAGGAGGATCCATTGTTCGAAGTCATCGATGATATCGGCCGACAGTTGCGCCGCGCCCAGGGGCATGGGGGTTCGAGAGCCGTCGTGCCGGAGGGCCCGAATCAGGGGACTCCGGTCCGGATCGCCCGGGACCAGTGCCGGTCCCGACTGGCCGCCCTCCTGCCATCCGCCCCGGTAATCGAGGCGCAGGCCCCCCATGGCCTGGGTTTCGCTGTGACAACTCTGACAGCTGTCGACCAGGACCGGACGGATTCGCCTCTCGAAAAACTCCAACTCGTCCGGACTGATCGTCCTTTCGGCGCTTTCCGCAGCCCCTCCGAGCGCCCCGGCGCAGACCACCGCCAAGGCGGCAATGGGCAAGAAACCTTTTAGCATTCCAACTGCGAAGCGCTTCATCGTAGAGGCAGCCCTCCAGGTGACGAGCAACCGTACCACTTCAGAATACCGCGATGGGATTCATGGGAGAACCTGTCCCCCCTTCCACCGGAATCGGGGCCGTGGTCAGGAGAAATTCCCAGCGCTCCCGTTCCGCCGCGGCTTGGCCCAGGGCCTCAAGGTCGCAACTGTCGAAGATGTGAACTCCCATGGCGATCAGGACCAGTTGGTGGATCGGATGCGTGATTCCCTCCACCAGCGAAGGATGGACGTCACTGGCAGCTTCACTTCCCAGCATTGCCACGTCCCGCTCCCTCAGCCACTTGGCGCAGGAGGCGTGAAGCCCGGACGAGGCCTTGGTCACGTCCCAGGGTCCCTCGGCCGCGCGCCGCGCCCAGCGGCCCGTCCGGATGAAAACGACGTCTCCACTCGAAACCTTGAATCCCGCCTTCTTCTCCCAAGCCTCCAGGTCTTC
Organism: Candidatus Aminicenantota bacterium; assembly: GCA_026706325.1. Classification (GTDB taxonomy): domain Bacteria; phylum Acidobacteriota; class UBA6911; order RPQK01; family JAJDTT01; genus JAJDTT01. The sequence goes on along the minus strand of JAPOYZ010000235.1, from coordinate 3,059 downwards.
GGGAAAGATGGGCGTCCCCGGTTCCAGGTAGGGCACTCCCTTCAGTCTCGGAATATCGAAAAGGACCCCGCGCGTGAAGATGCCGTTCTTGAGCTTGTGTATGTCCAGTTGCTGGGCGCCTTGTGCGGTGACCTCCTCCTGGGAGTAACCGTTGTACATCTTGCCCCGATAGAACATGTGGCAGAGGGCGTCCAGATGGGTGTGCGCGTAACCGTGAAACAAGACCGACAAGGTGTCGACGGCAAACCGGGAATCCGGGTCGACCCCGGTCATGGTCATGACGTGCTCATACGGCGAGGCGTTGTCGATGGACTTCTCCTTGGTCGCGTCGCGCGAAAGCGACACGGTGAAACCGTCCTTGACCAGCATGGCCGCCTGCACTCGCTTTTCCGGCGTAATCAGGTTGAGGGCGCCCAACTGGTCGTCCGGACCCCAGCGGCCCCAGTTGGAGAGTTCCTCCATCCAGCGATCCACGTCTTCGCTGGTCAATGGATATCGCGGCTGAGCCTGAGGCTCCGGCGCGAAGCAGTGGATCAGTACGGGAAGCAGAAGCAACGCAATGAGCAATACTCGAAACGTGGGCAAGGTGGCCCCCTTGGAATCTGTATCAGACGCTGGATACATTATTACTTCCCGGCCCGTCCGGTTCAAACTGGGAGGGGGGACTTTTAGTCCCCCTTAGGCGCGGGGACATCCCTGTCCCCGCAAGAATCGGCGGTAAGAAAACCGCCGCTATCTACCCCTACAGCCTACCCGAGCGTATTCGTCCACCCGATCAGAAACATGGAAGCCGACAAAACCAGTATCGAAACCCCCATCACCGCCATGGATCTCCTCGACGCCCCAGTCCACTCGCCACTCAACGCCCCCCAGAAGGTCGCTGCGATGATGGACATGGCGGACGCCATGGGCCAACCGATGACTTCGCGCATGTCGCCCAGCATGGAGCCTCCGATCCCGTAGGTGACGACGCCCGAGACCCACAAGATCCCCATGGCCGCTCCCACCCCGTAGTGGAATGGCTGCCCGCGGAAAGTGCGCCAACTCCTCCCCTTGACGATCAGGTAGACACAGTAGCCCGCATTCACCAGGAACCCTGCGGTCAGAGCCACCACCCAGATGACGTTCGAAGCCATGGACGGCGACGTCCCAAGGAGAACGGCCTGGTCCGCCAACCGGATCCCATAGGCGAAGCTCAGGTTCAACATGGGCGAGAGTATTCCCGAAAGGGCGGCCACGAGAAGCCCCAGAAGCACCGCGGCCGACCTCCTGGATTCTTTCGCCGGGGTTTCCGCACTCTCCACGGATTCCTGGAGCCGTTCCGGCGATTCCTCCCTCAACTTGCCCGCCCAGGCGGAGAGCAGGACACCGCCGACGACCAGCAGGACTCCCGCGCTGATCACCATCCCCTTGAAGGTCAGGAAATCGTCCCAGTGGAGCAGGACGAACGGCGCCATGGTGCCGACGGCCGCGGTCAGGCCCATGACGATGGCATAGCTTAGCGCCAAGCCGACCATCTTCAGGGCCAATCCATAGAGAACGGATCCCACACCCCAACCCATTCCGAACAGGAAAACCAGAAGCAGGTCGCGGCCGTCGGCCGCCGCCAGGACGCCAAACAGAGACTCGATGGTGAGAAAACCGAGGAGCCAGGGAATCAGGATCATCGCAGTCACGGAAAAGAGCAGCCAGATATGCTCCCACTTCCAACTGCGCGTGAATTTGAGACCCAGTCCAAAGGCGGAATTGGCGGTGGACCCCGTCAGGATCACCAGAATTCCGAGTCCGAAACCGGTTTCCATCGGCAAACCTCCTTGCCAGAAACTACACTGGAGGGGATATGGAGACAATCCAACTGCCGAAGTTGGCCATCACCATGGAAGAGGGAACCGTCGTGCGGTGGCTCAAACGGGAGGGCGACCCCATCGCCAAGGGCGAACCGGTGGTCGAGATCGAGACCGAGAAGGCCAATGCCGAGATCGAATCCACCTGCGGCGGGTACCTGAAGAGAATCGCCGTCAAGGAAGGTGAAACCGCTCCGGTGGAAGCCGTGTTGGCCTATATCGCCGGCGACGAAGCGGAATTGAAAGCTCCATACGAACCCGCCGTTCCCGAGCCGAAGCCGAAGGCGCAGCCGGTTTCCACGAAGCCGTCCCCCAAGGTCCCGCCCCGGGTGCCCGCGGCGAGACCGAAAGGCCCGGTTCGCGCCGCTCCGGCCGCCCGCCGTCTGGCGCGGGAACTGGGCCTGGATCTCGCCTCCGTTCAGGGGAGCGGCCCCGGAGGACGGATCCTGCCGGCGGACGTTCATCGGGCGAAAGCGGCTGCCGCCCAAACGCCGAAGGACCCGCTTGAAAAACGAAAGCCCATCATCGCCACCCTGACCAAGTCCATCCAGTCGATTCCCCACATTCACATCTGCCGGGAACTGGCTGCGGACGGGTTGATCGCCGTCAAGCAACGCAATCGCGACGTCACCTACACGGAGATTCTGCTCAAGGCCCTGGCGCTGGCGGTGGAGGAGTTTCCCGCGTTCAAGACTTCACTGGTAGACGGTCGGCTGTACCGGCCGAAGACAACCAGCTTGGGTTTCGTCGTCGACGTGGAGGACGCCCTGGTGATCCCCACCATCGAAGATCCTGCAAACAAGTCGATCCAGGATCTGGCCGCCGAGGTCCGCGGCCTGACCCGCCGGGCCCGGCAGGGGAAGCTCAAACACACCGAGGTGAGCGGCGCTACCGTGACCCTCAGCAATCTTGGAATGCACGAGGTCGACTTCTTCACGGCCGTCATCCCCTACGGCCAGGTCGCCGTGCTCACCACCGGCCGGATCCGATATCAACCGGCTCTCCACGAGGGATCGCTCGTGGAAGTCCCCCGGCTGTGGGCGAACCTCACCGTGGACCACCGCCTGATCGATGGAGCGGTCGCTGCCAAGTTCCTGAAAACACTGGCAAACTTGCTTCGCGACGGGAGCGGCGTTTTCTAACCGCCGGACTCCCATTCACCTAGGAGCCTGCGCCGCAGAAATCAATCTACTGCGAAAGCGGGGAATCGGTCCA
>JAPOYZ010000409.1 GCA_026706325.1 Candidatus Aminicenantota bacterium | reverse complement strand
TGGTTTCTCAACAACCGCATGGCGGTCCGGCAGGCGGTGGCCTTCGCGTCCCGGCTGGTGGAGAGCGAGGGAGACGACCCGGCAGCCTGGGTCGAAAAAGCGTGGAGGCTGGCCCTGAGCCGGGCGCCTTCGCCCGAGGAGAAGAAGGAGGCGCTGGAATTGATGTCGGCCCGGGCCCGCGAGGTGAAGGAAGAGAGTTGGTCCGAGCTGCCGGCCGAACTCGAGAAAATCCCGCGGCCGCGGGCGGCGGCCTTGACCCAGCTCTGCCTGGGCCTGTTTAATCTCAACGAGTTCAGCCATATTGACTGAGAAGCGGTATTTTCCATGAATCCCTTCCGATGCCAGCGCCATGAGGTGGCCGGCTCCCGCCGGGAGTTTCTGAGCAAGTGGGGAATGGGCTTCGGCTCCCTGCCGTTGATCCATCTGCTGGAGCGGGAATCGTTCTTCCGGACGGTCTCCGCCAAGGGAAGCCGGGAACCGGTCCCGCACCCGCTCGCACCGAAGCCGCCGCACCAGAGCGCCAGCGGCCGCAACGTGGTCTTCATCTATCTCCAGGGGGGCGCCAGCCACGTGGACACCCTGGATCCCAAGCCGGTCCTGACCCGCTTCGACGGTGAGACCCTTCCTCAGAGCTTCGCCTCGGACGATCTCAATTTCGCCAATATCGCCGCCGGAGACGCCAAGCTGATGGGTTCGGACATCCCCTTTCGCAGGTACGGGGAGTCGGGACTGGAGATTTCGGATCTCATGCGAAACGTGGCCGCCCACGCCGACGATATGGCCGTGGTGCGCTCCTGTTACCACGACTCCTTCGTCCACGGTCCGGCGAGCAACTATCTCTGCACCGGCTCCATCCTGAACGGGCATCCCAGCGTCGGGTCCTGGATCCTCTACGGCCTGGGGAGCGAGAACGACAACCTTCCCGCCTACATGGTGATGACCGACGGCAACTTGTGGGGCCGGACCAACCGGAACCACTTCGGCTCCGGGTTCCTGCCCGCCATCTACCAGGGCACCCTGCTCCGCTCCGAGGGCTCTCCCCTCAAGGACCTGACGCCGCCCCGGGAGATGACCGCGGCGGATCAGCGGAACCTCCTGGACTGGATCCGGAAGTCGAACCGGCGGCACTTTCAGGACCGCGACGACGACACGAGTCTGGCGGCTCGCATCACCAACTACGAGCTGGCCTTCCGGATGCAGACCGCCGCGCCGGAATTGGTCGACCTTTCTCAGGAGCCGGAACACATCCGGCGCCTATACGGACTGGACCAGGAAAAGAGCCGGAAGTTCGGGCGGATGTGCCTGCTGACCCGGCGCATGTTGGAGCGCGGCGTCCGCTTCGTGCACCTGATCAGCACCGACTGGGACGGCCACGAGCAGTGCTCCCGAAACCACTGGGAAAACTCCAGGAAGGTGGACCAGCCCATCGCCGGCCTCCTGCACGATCTCAAGCAGCGCGGACTGCTGGAGAGCACCCTGGTGTTCTGTTCCGGAGAGTTCGGCCGAACCCCCTTCGTGCAGGGGAAACTCGGCCGGGATCACCACCCGTACGGCTTCTCCTGCTGGATGGCGGGAGCCGGAATCCAGGGAGGAAAGGCCATCGGCGCCACCGACGATCTGGGAATGAAGGTGACCGAGGACAAAGTCCACGTCCACGATCTGCACGCCACCGTCCTCTCTCTGCTGGGCCTGGACCACGAAGGACTCACCTACTTCTTCCAGGGACGCGACCGGCGGCTCACCGATGTGGGCGGATACAACGACCTCTCGCAGCGGCTCCTGCAGGCGAGCTAATATTAGATCCGGAAAACTGGGGAGATTTCTCCATTGGAAAATCAGTTCACGGCCATTATCGAGCAGGACGGAGACTGGCACATCGCCTATTGCCCTGAAATCCCTGGAGCCAATGGACAGGGAAGAACCAAGCGTGAAGCCCGCGACAATTTAGCTGAAGCCATAGCACTTATCCTGGAGGATCGGCGCGAGGAGGGATTGCGGGGTGTACCCCCTGAAGCAATCCGAGAAACTGTCACGGTGCCATGAAGAGGTCCGGCCTGCTCCGGCACCTCCGAAGGCACGGGTGTTTTCTCAAACGGGAAGGAAGATCTCACTCGCTTTGGTGCAACCGGAATACGGGCGCAGTCGAGACCGTCCCACCTCATCTTGAGATACCCAACCGTTTGGCAGGTAAGATCTGTCGGAAACTCTCGGTTCCGGTGGTCGGGAAAAGATAATTCTCGTCCAAACCCGAGATCAAAGGCGATCAGCAGCGCACTACGTGCCGTGTGGGATTGCAAAGTGAAGTCTGTACGGAGCGCTATTGTCAAGACCTCCGTGGGAATAACTCGGCAGACTACAAGATCCCTTCTGACGATGATTGTGATGGTGGGACTCGGAGTGGCGACGGTAGCCGGCGAGGTCTACGTGACGGAGATTCGGCTGGATCGAACTCTTTACACGGAGGTCGGTAAGCGGTTGGACCGGGGTGGCTTCGATCTGGAAGTCCGGCGCGAGGAGGAGGGCTGTTCCCTGGTCTTTCTGCGGGGCGAGGAGGTCGTGGCCACTGTCGCGGGCCAAGAGGGCGCTGAAACGGAGACGGATCGAGTCATTCCCTTGGTCGGAACTCTGTATCTCCGGTCGACGGCTATTCCGATGCGGACGGCGGAAGAAAGGCAGTTGAGCAAGACTGGCCGCCCCCAATACCAGGACCAGGAGCAGAACTGGGAGAACACGCTCCGGGCCTATCGCGGATCGGAGGACTCGGAGGTCCACTTCCTCTTCCAGAGAAGAAGGGATTGGGGCGATTGGGAGCAGGTTTGCTTCAAGCTGTTCCTGGAGAATCCTACCGGCAACCGTTGACGGCCCCGGTCAACCCTCAGGCTGCAGCAACGTCAAGAAAGCGGACTGCCTGGAGTCTTTCGCCAGGAAGCGCCGCACCCACCACTGACCGGACTCCGACGCCACGGCTTTGCCGAACAGTCTGGCGTCGTTGTCCATGCCCCGGCTGAATCCGCGTTCGTAACCGAATCGCAAGGCCTCCAGCGCCAGCCGGGCCGCGAACCGGCGAGCGGCCCCCAAGTCTTCCGCCGTTTCGCCGATGGGCGTGGGTGATTGCAGGATTCCGTTCACGGCATTGCTTCCGTAGAGCGCGTCCAACTCCCGGGTTTGACCGGCAGCAAGCTCGTCCCAATCGGACGCCTGGAATCGGCGCACACCGGACCGGAGCTCGTCCGCTGTCCGGAACGCCCTGGCCAGAGCGGTCGAGGCGGGATGGTACTCGTGAGCCAGCCCGATCCGGACCGCCGTGCGTCCATCCACCGACTCGCCGTTGACCGCCATTTCGGCGGCTCTCCGGGGACCGACCAGCCTCGGCAACCGCTGCATGCCCCCGTATCCGGGGATGATACCGAGCTTCACTTCCGGCTGTCCGATGACCGCGTTCTCGGTGACGATCCGATAGTTGGTGCTCATGGCCAGTTCGTTGCCGCCCCCCAGCGCGAAGCCGTCCACGATCGACACCACCGGAAGAGGCAGGGTTTCCAACCGCCGGAAGAGAGCCATGTTCTCCGCCGCCAGACGCCGAATGGACTCGGCGTCCCCTCCCACGAAACCCTGAACGTCGGCTCCAGCCACGAAGGCGCGTCCCGAGCCGCGCAGGATCAGGGCGGTCGTCCTTCTTCCGTGGAGGGTTCCGTGGGATTCGAGCTCGTCCGTCAGTTCGGAGAATTGGGACAGCAGTGCCTGATTGAGGGCGTTCAGGGCATCCGGCCGCTGGAGGGTGAGGATTCCCACCTCGTCGATCAGGCTCAAGGTGATGAACCGGCCGTTCTCCGGGTCGGCTTGTAGGAGCGTCTTGCCCAGGTATTCGGCTTCGTAGTCGGAGATCTTGCGTCCTGCGGCGTCCGCCTGAACCAGCGACACACCCTTGGGTTTCTCCATGGTGCCGTCCAGCATCTTCTGCTGGATCTCCGGCAAACCCGCCAGATCCACCACCTCCAGGTCCTCCTGGTCCATGACGATCCGGTTCCGGGCCAGCAGTCGGACCGTCTCCCGGGCCTGAGCGGCTCGATACATGTGGGAACCGGAGACGGTCAGGTCGGACGACCCGCGTGCGACGATGATGCCGCACGACATCTCGTCCTTCTCGTCGTGGTCCCTCAACAGGAAGGTGCTGACATGGAGCGTGCTCTGGTCGGGACGCTCCACGATGAAGTCCGGATTGACCCGGGGGCCGAAGACCTCCCAGATGGCCCTCCCGAGAGCCCGGGCGTCCAGCATGAAGTCGGACATGTAGGCGGGATTCGGCGTGCCTTCGTCGGTCAAGGGATCCGGCATGTCGACGGGTAGCCGGAACCGATCGCGGTCGATGATCCGCGACTCGGTGAGGCCCATCCGGAACAGAGCGGCCAGGCCCTCCGATTCCCGGGAACGGGACGCGACCACCACCAGGTCCGCCCGCCGCTGCAGCGCCGCTTCGACGAACTCCTGCGCGTACCGGTCGGCGCCCCAGACCAGCCCTCTCCGCCCCGGCAGCAGGCCGATCTCCGAGAAGATCTCCGCCGGGGTCCCGCTTCGAAAGAGGACCTGCTTCTGGCGCATCCAGACCCAGCGGGCATCCAGGACGAACCGGCGTCCGTCGTAGAAGAAGGTTTCCTTGTACTCTCCCTTGAGGCCCCGGCCGGTGGCGCCGAAAAAAGCGAGTCTCCCCTTGGGGGCGAGAACCGAGACCAGCAGAGGGAAGTTGGCGCCGCCGGTATGCTCGAAGACCGTATCCACCGGACGGCCGTCGTTGGCGGCCAGCACGATCCGGCGAAAGGGCTCGGTCCGGGCATGCCACTTGCCGTATTCCTCCCCGACGTCGACCACGCCGAAGACTTCGGACGGGATCTGCCGCCGGTCGACGAAGGAGTCGGCGATTCCCCGCTCGATGAGCGATCGGCCCAACGCCGGATTGGAACCCATCAGGACCACGCGGGCCCCGAGGGCCTTGCCCAGTTGCGCGGCCGCGAAGCTGGTTCCCTTCCCGCCTCCCAGGACCAGCATGGAGTCACCCGGACCGAGGGCCAGGCGCTCCACCACGGTGCGGTAAGCGGTCCCGTAGGTGAGCAGCATGGCCGACAACTGCTCGGGACTGTGGCCGCCGAGGGATGGAGGGACCGGAATGGCCCGCTCCTCGTCCACCATGGCGAACTGGGCGTTGAAGCCGTCGTGGGTCTCGTAGCCCCGGATGTTGTGTCCGGTCCAGGAGTCCAGGATGACGGCCTGACCCACCTTCACCGTCCCGACCGCGGGACCGGCGTCCACCACGATGCCCAGGGCGTCGCTTCCCGGAATGTGGAGGATGGCGCTGTCGCCGCGGGCGAAGACCGGAACCGGGAGCCCCAGCGCCGCGAAATTGGTGTTGAAGTTGGGTCCGCTCGCCAACACCGCCACCAGGACTCCCCGGGCGTCGGCCGCGCGGAGGCGCGGAACATTGACCTGCTCCAGACGGACCACCTCCCGGGGCGGACCGTATTGGTCCCGGTACAGGGTCAGGGCATGCATCCGTTTCGGAACGGATCGGGCCAGAGTCGGACAGGAGCCGAGCAGCCAAGGCGTATCGGGACGGTCAGAGGCGGTCAAAACGCGCTTGCGGTTAGATCAATTCCGGGATGGGCTGCCCCATGGTGTCGTCGAAACCGTTGGCGATGTAGACGGGTCGCCCCACGGGCGCCATGTAGGTCTTGGTCCAATCGATGCCCAGGGCCTTGTAGATGGTGGCGTAGAGGTCGCCGATGGAGATGGGGCGTTCCGCAACGTAGGCGGCCCGGTCGTCGCTGACGCCGATGACCTGTCCTCCCTGGATACCGCCGCCGCCCAGCGCCAGCGACCAGCAGTGGGGCCAGTGATCCCGGCCCAGGCCGGGATTGATGTGGGGGGTCCGTCCGAACTCACCCATGACCAGCACCACCGTCGATTCCCACAGACCTCTTTGGTCCAGATCTTCCAACAGAGCGGAGAGCGCCTTATCCAGGGGAGGCGTCAAGTCCTCCTTCATCCGCTTGTCGTTGCTCCCGTGCGTGTCCCACTGCCCGTGTTTGTAGCCGGCCGCCGTGACAAAGCGGCACCCGGCCTCCACCAGGCGGCGGGCCATCAGCACGCTCTGTCCGAAGCGGTGGCGTCCGTACGCGTCCCGGGTCTTCTCCGATTCGCTGGAGAGGTCGAAGGCCTTCTGGACGTGCGGTGACAGGATCATGCCCAGCGCCTGCTCACGGTAGGTGTCCATCTTGCCGAACTCGGCCACCTCCTGGGTGGACCGGTAGTGCCGGTCCACGATGCTGAGCAGAGTCTTCCGATCTTCGATGGCGGCGGCCGAGACCGTCTTGGGCAACCGGAGATCGGGCACGACGAATTCCTCTCCGCTTGGGTCCGGCAGGACCATGGCGTCATACTCGGCTCCGATGTACGAGCCCTTGAAGGCCTCCTCGTAGTTGTAGAAGTCGTTCTCCCAAGGCATGGGGACCGTGGTGAACGGCGGCATGTTGTTGCGGGCGCCCATTTCCTTGGCCACGATCGACCCGAATCCCGGGAATTTCATGGTGGGGCTGGGCCGATGGCCGGTCAGGGACTCGATGGTTCCCTGCGGGTGGTTGGTCTCCTGCGTCCGCATGGACCGGATCAGCGAGAGCTTGTCCATGTGTTGGGCCGTCTTGGGCAGGAGTTCGGAGATGCGGATGCCGTCGACATTGGTGGCGATGGAGCCGAAGTTGGTGTTCCCCTTGGGGTCCCAGGTGTCCATTTGGCTGGGGCCACCCTCCAGGAAGAGGAGAATGCACGCCTGAGCCTGTCCCGCCGCCGGCTTGGCGTTGGACGCCGCTTGGAGACGTTCCAGCCTGAAGAGATCGCCGGCGTTCATCCCGAGGAAGCTCAGGGAGCCGACACGGAGGAAATCGCGGCGGCCGAGTCTGGTCCGCCTGCACTGGAAACACCGGTATTCTTTCAACGTCTCTTCTCCGTTATTCCTTGGGAAGCCACTGTTTCAGTCGCCCGCTCCCCTTTTTGGCCCATTGTTTCAATGGAGATCGGCGGTAAGAAAACCGCCGCTCCAGCCGCCGCTCCTCCTCAATGATTGTATGCGAACTCCCGCGAGCTGATGAGGGCCCACATCAGGTTCGCCAATTGCTCCGGCCGTTGGGAGGATTCCTCCCGGACAAACGCTTCCAGGTCGGATCGTTCCCGTTCGGTCGGGTATCGCGACAGCGCCGCCAGGTAGAAGTCTTCGATGATCCGGGAATCGGACAGGCCTTCCTTCAGCGCCCGGTCGAGACGTCCGCCTTCCTGCGTGATCTTGGTGGTATAGGTCGATCCCGCCCACATGTGCAGGGCCTGGGTCAACGTCAGGGACGGCTTTTCCGGAAGCGACTTGCGCATGGACCGTCCGTAAACGTCGAGGAAATGACAGGGGAAAAGTTCGGGAATCAGGTCGATGGCCCGGGCCCCCGGGCGAGCCGCACCGGTGCGCACCGTCTTGGGGTGCACCGGAAACTCCTCCGGGACTCCGGTGGCGTGGGAGATGGCGTCCAGCAGGACAGTGGCCTGCAACGGCCGGGCCAACGCCCGCGCATAGTTGATTCCATCTTCCCTGTTGGTCCTGTTGGGGACTCCCGAAGACTGGTAGGTCCGCGACCGGGCGATCAGCCTCATGAGATGCTTCAGGTCGTAGCCGTGTTCCACGAAGTCTTCCGCCAGCGCGGAGAGCAGCACGGGATGGGTCGGCGGGTTGGACACCTTGAAGTCGTCCACCGGGTCCACGATTCCCCGGCCGAAGAAATAGCCCCAGACCCGGTTCACGATGGTCTCCGCGAAGGCGGGCTGGGCGATGATCCAGTCGGCCAGCGCCATGCGCGGGTCGCGCTCCTGTTCCGCGGTCAGATATGACCCATCCATGAACCTGGCCTGGACTTCTTCCTTCCGGCGCGGATGGACGGTCTTGATACCCTCCTGTTTCATGTCGTAGGATCGCCCACCCTCCGGATTGTCCCAAACCAATTGGGAATCCAGAAGTTGCGTGAGGTTGCCGAAAAAGGCGGTCATTCCCCAGAACTGGTCCTGGCTCCAGGTCTCGAAGGGGTGGTTGTGGCACTGGGCGCAATCCAGCCGGCGCCCCATGAAAAGGCGGACCTGCTCGGCCATGATCTCGTGGGGCACGATCAGTTCCGTATAGCGAAAAAAGTGACGGGTGGGAGCCCCGAACCCCTGAGCGGCGATGCGTTCCCGCGCCATGCGGTCGTACGGCTTGTTCTGGAGGATGCCGTTGCGCACCCAGTCGTCGTATGCCTTGACCTCATTGATCGGGCCTACGGTGGTGTAGGTCACCCGGAACAGGTCCGCGAACAGGAAGCTCCAATAGTCCGCGTACTGGGGAGAGTCCAGAAGAGTCTCGATGAGCTTGTCCCGTTTCCGCGGGTCGCGGTCGGCCAGGAATTCCCGGACACGATGCGGCGGCGGCAGCGTGCCGGTGATGTCGAGACAGACGCGACGGAGGAATTCCGAATCGCCGGAAAGCTCGGATGGACGGATTTGAAACTTCCGCAATTTGGCGAAGACGTGCTTGTCGATGAGATTGCGGGGCTCGATTCTGAAATCGACCGGGGCCGACGCGTCCACCACTCCGAAGCGTGCGCTGACGGCATGACCGGCGGTGCGGACCAATACGGTCGTCTCTCCCCTTCCGGCGGCCGTCACCCGGCCATGCTCGTCGACGGTCACGACGTGGGGGTTCTGGGAGACGTATCGAGCCTGGTGACTGATGTCCTCGCTCCGGCCGTCGGGTCCGTAAGCGGTCACCAGAAGCTGCTGCACGCCCTTGCCGTCCAGCACCGCTTCCCGCGGGAAGACCGTCACCCGCTCGATCCGGCGCTCCTCACTCCGGTCGCCGTATTCGGCCCCCTTCCGGATCCAATCCAGGAGGGTGGCGTAGTCCGCGGAATCGGCGCCGATGCGCTCACCGCCGACGTGGCCCACCTGCATGGTGGCCTTCTTCAGCAGCAGGCTCTGCTCCGGATGCTCCGGATTCACGCGGGGTACTCGCGGCCCCCCGGATTCCATGACGAGAACCTGGTAGATCCCACCTTTGACGATCCACTCGTGGTCTTCCTCCGGATAGAGGCCGTCGAGGGAGAGCTTGAATCCTCCCTGCCCCTTGACGCTGCCGTGGCACTCGCTGGCGTTGCAGCCCCGTTTGGTCAGTATGGAGGCGATGTCGCGATCGAAACGGAAGGGTCTGGGCTCCGCGCCGGGATCGATTCGAATTTGCGAGCGGACCTCGTGTCCTCCGTTCTCGACCCGTAGAGTCACCTCCCCCGGCGCCAGGGCCACCACTCTGCCGCCATCGTCCACACGGGCCAGTGCGGTATCGGAGAGACGAAACCGGCTGCCGGAAGTCAGGTCCCGCTCCAGTCCGTCGGCGAAGGTCCCCATGACCACGAAGTGCTGGGAAGCCCCCGGGCGCTGAAGGCTCACCTGCTCCGGCACCATTCGCAGAGACAGCAGCGTCGGCCTATGGCTCGGCGCGGGTTCAACGACGGCGGCCGGCGCGGACGCGAGGAATAAGAAAACGACGGCAACGGTCGAGCAGAGGGCCGGGCACAGTCGCCGTCGGCGATTCCTCGTGAGAGAAATTCGATCGGACCAGTGAAAGTTCATGAACCCCCTTGCTCGGCGGCTTGATCCGGACCGGCAGGGGCGACCACCATCAGCAGGATCTCCGCGACGGGCAGGTCTGCACCAACCCGTCCGCCGACCACAGGCCTGGCGTTCAAGCGGACCAATGACGGCATGCGGGTGACTGCAGCATCCGGGTCGGCCAAGAGGACGAGGGTCGTCGTCTGCACGGCGGGCAGGAAATTTTCCTCCTGCTGGCTGACGGGGGCGTTACCCTTCTTCTCCACATCGGCTCCCGGGAAAACCCGGACACCGGGTGGCAAATTGGAAACGTCAAAGAGGACCTCCCCGGCGAATCCTTCCTCCTGATGTGTGACGATGCTCAGTTTCCGGGCTCGTCCCGGGACCAGGTTAATGCGGTCGGAAGGGTCCACTGCGATGGCGCCGACGTGGGGAATCGGGGCGCGAAAAAGCAACCGATACCCGAAATCCGGACCGCCGTACCGCGCCGTGATGTCGCTGACCTCCAGGAAGTACCGGCCGCTTCGCTCCAGGGTGTACGCCATCTTGGGTTCGACCGTTTTCAGAAACGTACTGGGAATGCCGCCGCCGTTGTAGACCGTCACATGCTTGTGAACGTTGGCCAGCAACGATTCGCCATTTTCTCCGAAGAGCTCCATACGCGGGTTGAAATGGGGCGGCTCCATGCCGAAAGTCTCGAGCTCGAAGACCAGCTCTGCTCCCGCCTCCCCCTCGAACGCGTAGATGTCGCGGTCGCCAGGCGCGTTTATGTTGCCTTCGACGATGTCTCCGACGGTAAACGGCACGGCTTGTCCGCGCACCTCGTTCGGCTCCTGTTCGCGGAGGCGAGACCGGCCCTCAGGAGCCGGAGTCGCTGCCGAACGAGGAGAATCGGGGGACGCCGCCAAGCTCCCGGCGCCGGAGGCGGTCTCCGCGGGATGGGAACCGGGATTCGCCTGCTGGACCGTCCGGGAACGGAGACGGCCGGTCCACTCGCCGTCGATCTTCCGGGTGAAGTCCCGTTCGGTCCAAGTGGGTTCGGAACTGGCCTGCGGAGCGGGACCGGTGGTCAGAACCCGAAGCTGATAACCACAGTCGGGACCCCCTTTTCCCAAGAGCGATCCGACTTCCACCAAATAGCGGCCCGACTCCGCCACCCGGTAGGAATAAATGGGCCGAAGCGGAATCAGGTCGGTAGACACCTGCTCCCGGAAAAGCAGCCGAGTGGGACGGTCGGGATCGAGCCAGCTCCCGGTCGGCCGGTAAAGGGCGAGGCGCGGCTCGAAGTGCGCCGCCTGAGTGATTTCAAAGGTGAGCTCCTGACCGGCAACCGCGTCGAACCCGTAGGCGTCCAGCTCGCCATGCTCGTCGATCCGGCCGTTGACGATGACAGGGACGTCGATCTCCTGCGCCTGCCGCGCAGACGGGTGCGGGGTCTCGATCTCACTGATCACACCGCCTTCATCCACCCGGAAGTCAAGCGCGTTGGAAACCCCTCGATGAGAGACCAAGCGAAACGAATGGGTTCCGGCGGGAACCGACGAATCCACGGTGAGGCGCGCCGTGACACGAAAGAAGCGGAGCGATTTCTCCTTTTTGGGATACGGACCCGCCGGTTCGGGCCCCTCAATCATCTCGACTTCGCCGACCCGGGCCTCCAGGCCGGAGGAACCAAAGACGAGCGAATAGGCGCCGTCCAGAGCTTCTCCCCGGATCTCGAGCTCTACGCCGGACCCCTTTTGCCCGCCAGGAGGAAAGACCGAGATCAACGTCGGCTCGGCAGGGGCTTCGTCGCCGGCAGATTGCGCTTGGAGTCGTCCAGCGGACGGAACGAAAAACAACAACGCGATACAAGCCACCCCGAAGAAACAGGCACGGAATTCCGGAAATCCGGGGTGGTCAAGATGTCGCCGAGGTTTTACCACTGGATGCTTTCAGGCTTACGGTTTTTAGTTAGTGCCAGATTATACCACTCGGGTCCGGCAAGGGCGAGTGCATTGGAGCGTCTACGGTCCGATCCGGCCTCGGCTTTCGTCAATTCTCGTCCAACTCCTTGACGTATATGTTCTTGAACCACAGGGGCCAACCATGGTGCTGGAGAACGATGGGCCCTTCGGACCGCTTGAAATCGGCCGCATACCTGTCGATCACGAGCTGGTCATTGAGATGGACGGTGACCGTTTCATTCTCGACGCGAATCTCGAAGTGGTTCCACTCCCCCAACGGACGGTCGACCGTCCTCAGCGGAGTGCGGTCCTTGGCGGTGTAACCGACGATTCCACCCGACCCGTGGGGAGATGAGTACACCTCCGCCGTTCTGTCCCAGATCTCCACTTGCAGCTCGCCGCGCAGATAGATTCCGCTGTTGCCATCTTTCTCGATTTTCCAATCGATGAGCAGAATGAAATCGCCGTACTCCTTTTCGGTGTGCAGATTGCGCTCGAACACCGTATCGGGGGCCGGCTGCCAGCCTCCGCCATCGTAAATGATCATGCCTTCCTCGGCCCCCCAGTGCCCGCTGCCGTCATCTTTCCAACCGGTCAGATCGCGGCCGTTGAACAGCTTGGTGAATCCGGCGGGTGGCGAACCGTCCGCCGGCTCGGCGCAGCCGGGAGCCGCCGCCAGGCCGGCGGCCACAAGCAGCAATGTCAGAATTCGCATCAGGGCTCCTCAGGTTTCGGATGCAGTGGGCGGAACGCGGGATCTTCCGGATCTCCGGCTGACCTGATGTACGCGACCAGATCCAGAATCTCTTCCTCGGTGAGGATATCAAGCAATCCTTCGGGCATTTCCGAGATTCGCGAGACGGTGCGGGTCTCCACCCGGTCCGCAGCGACTTCGGTGACCTTCTGGCTGAACGGATCCTGGCGCAGCCGCAGCAGTTTCCGATCGTCGTAGACGACCCGGCCCACAAGAATGCGGCCGTCGTCCATCTTGATCGACTCGTTGAAGAAACGGTCGGCGACCACCTTGGAGGGATCGAGCAGCGCTTCCAGCAGGTATTCGACATCGAATCGATTTCCGACGGTGGTGATGTCCGGCCCCGTGGAGCCTCCCTGGTCGTCAAAGCGATGACACCGGGCGCACTCCGCCGCCTCGTAGACGGACTTTCCGTTCTCGTAGGACCGGCCGCTTGCCACCTGCTTGAGCAGAGGCAGAAAGTCGGCAACCCGCCAGGAACGCACGAATCCACGGACCGGCTCCTCGTCAACCGCAGTCATGAACCGTCGATCTTCGATGATCTCCTCCAATGCTTTGAATTCCTCGTCGTCGAGGGTTTCAACGGCAGACTCTCGCAGGCTCTGAATCGCGTAGTTGAAACGGCTGTTGAGACCTTTCCTCCCGGATGCTTTCTCGGCACGAAAATATTCTCCCTGGGCCGCATTCAAGGCGCGGAAATAGGTTCGGCGCTGCGCCAGCGTCCAACCCTCCCTGAGGTGACTCAACGTGGCGAAATAAAACAGCTTGTCTTGCCTCCCACCGGTGGCGATCATGCTCAACGACTTTTCGATGACACCCGGATCCTTCAAGTAGACCAACAGGCGGCAGAGTTCGTGGTTCAGTGTTCGGCTGGAGGAGGGAAAGAGCCGTCCCAGCCGTTTGACGGCCTGTTGCCCCGATCCCTGGGGCGGGCCGCCCATCCGGATAAACGCCAGGCTATAGGCGCGCAGCGCCTCCAGAAGTTGAGCTTCGGGAAGTTGCTCCAAGGGGAGCCGGCCCAGCCTCCCCAGGACTGCCTCCTGCAGCTCTTCCCGGCCGGTGCGCGCCAGAGCCAGCATGGCCTGGATCGACGCGACGGGGTCACTCTCGCGCAGCGCGCGGCCCTTCCACTCCGCAAGGTCCTGGCGCTCGATGGCGACCCGCGCCGCGTAACGAAGCACCCGATCGGGACTGGCCAGATGAGGCCACGCCTCGTCCACCGCGCGAGGGTCCTCCCGACCATGGAATGTTTCCAACCGCTTACGGATTCGCCGCGCCCGCTCGGCCGCGGAATCGTCCAAGGGTCCGGCGGGTCCGGTGACTCCGTCTCCCCGATAGCGGACTCGAAAAAGACCCGACTTGGACTGCCTCCCGCCCACCGTGAAATACAGGTCTCCGTCCCGGTGGATCACAACGTCGGTCACGGGCACGGCGCTTCCCGTCAGGAACGGCTCGAAGTCCGCCGTATAACTCGCCCCCTGCGGCTTCAGGTGGACGGCATAGATCGTCCCCGACGCCCAATCACAGGCGAACAACGCCCGCTGATACCTGTCGGGAAAACGAGCCCCGGTTCCGAAAACCAGGCCGGTCGGCGACCCATACCCGACGTCGACCACGCTGCCGACACTGTCGGGATAGTGTTCAGGCCACTTTCCGTAGGGCACCCAACGCCCGGTGTCGTAGCGCCAGCCATACTCCCCTCCCGAAACCACCTGATTGATTCGAGTGGGGCGGTACCAGGGCTGGCCGATAGAGGCCTCGCTGTCCGCATCGAAGACGAACAGCTCGCCTTCGGCGTTGAATGCCAGGTCATATGAGTTACGGAAACCGCCGGCCAACAACTCCCAGACAGAACCCGTCTCGTCGGTCCGCGCCACCCAGCCGGCCGGCACGAACCCCGGCTCGGGGGGAATCAGCAGATCGTTGGCCCAATTCCGGAACGGAGAAGTGGACGCCAACCCTTCCGGAACCTTGGTGCCGTTGCCCGCAACGATATAGATGAGACCGTCGGGGCCGCGCACCGCGGCGTGGGGCCCGTGTTCTCCATGCCCATTGTCGTTGTCCACGGCCTCCAATCTTTTCAGCAGCTTGACTTGGTCGAACCGGTCGTCTCCATCGCTGTCCAGCACCCGGTAGAATCCACTGCCCTGCGCCACCTTCTCCTTGGAGGTCCGGTACAGGTTGACCGTCACGTAGAGACTGTCATAGGCGTAGAGAAGCCCTTGGGCGTGGCCGATGGGAAGATCCAGCTTCTCGACTTCCGTGACGGAATCTTCATCTCCGAGAGTCACCCGGTAGAGGCCCCCGAATTGATCGGAAGCGATCAGCCGCCCCGCGGAATCCGGCGTCAACGCCACCCAGGAGCCCTGTTCCTCCAGCGGCACCGAATAGACCAGCTCCACCTCGAATCCCTCAGGCACCTGAAGCTGCCGGGAGACCTCCAGAAGACCTGGGTCGTGGGTTGTTTCGGCGTCCCCCTGTTGGAAGAGATCCAGTTGGCTCTCACAGGAAAAGGACAGACCTGCCACGATCCAGATGACGACGATGGCCAGGTGCCGCCGCCAGCCGTTTTGATGACCCTTGAGGGAAACCCCAGGCATTAGATTCCAGTCACCTTTGCTTTAACTTTCGCCACGGACTGCTAGGATACCCGCAATTGCAAGGAGAGACTTCCGTGACTGAAAACACTTACCGTGTGGCTCCGCCAGGTTTCACCGCGGATCAGTGGGAGGAATTCCAGGAAAACGGGATTCTGGTCTTCGAAAACGTCATTTCCCAGGAGGACGTGGAACGATATATCGAAGCTATTGATCGCGTCTCCGCCTCCGATCCGAACTACACTCCCGGCAAGGATTTCCGGCAGCCTCACTGCGTCGCCGCCGATCCGGTTCTGAGCGAGCTCATCGATCACCCTCGCCACGTGGGGTACGGCTACGATCTCTACGGCGAGCTCTTGAAGCTCCACCGCTCGGATATCTTCATCCGGCCCCCGGACTTCAAGGACGAGTCCATGTGGCACCCGGACTCGCCTCGGCCCACGCCCTATGCCGTTTTCTCCACGGAACTCCCTCTGCGCCTCTGCATCGGCCTCTGGCTCACCGAACTGCCCCATGCGGGTATGGGAAATTTCATCTACATGCCGGGCAGTCATCGAAACCAGGAATTCGAGCAGTACTACACCCACGATAGCGTCCCGGGGGAAGTCCCCCTGGTGGTTCCTGCCGGAAGCATGACGGTGATGCACTGCGGGGTCTGGCACCGGGTCGACGTCAACCATTCGGACACGATCCGAAAGAACATGTTCGTGAGTTACTGTCCCTCCTGGCTCTGGGAGGGAGATCGGCGGCAATGCGATCCCCAGTGGATCGAGACGCTGAACCGGGAGCAGCGGATCATCATGCGCAGCTTTCCCACGGCTCATGACCGAACCAATCCCCCGGCGGAGGACGTCCCGCTGTTCCTGGCTCGGGAGACGGGAACCGACTCGGACGCCGATGCCAACTTCCGGATCCCCCTTCGGATCCGGAAACGCAAGACGATGCCGGAGAAGCTGGCGAACTGACCATGTGCCGGAGCGGCGGTTTCCTAACCGCCGATTCCGAGGAGTATATAAGACAAGGATGTCCCCCCTCCTCGTTCATGAAAGGAAATTGGGAATCATGATCAAGAAGCGACTACTGACGGCGGTGCTGACTGCACTCTTGACAAGCCCGGGTTGGGCCCGGCCGGCCGACCATGCGGTCGATGTCGGGACCACCAAGCAACTGTTCGTCGATGATGCCGTCATCGGCTCCATGGAACGGGCCTTCCGGGTGCTGAATCAACCGGTGAAGTACGAGGGAAACCCGATTCTCGCTCTGAAGCCGGAGCAGAAGGTCGGAGGCCAGGACCTGGTCGTCGTCATGGGGAGCGTCATCTACGACGCCGACGAGCAGCTCTTCAAGATGTGGTACGACGCGGCCGTCTACGACTGGAGCAAGGTCTTCCTCGCCTACGCCACCTCGAAGGACGGCATCCACTGGGAGCTGCCCAACCTGGGGCTGATGGAACACCAGGGATCCAAGGACAACAACCTGATCTTTACCGCCGGAAGGGGCGAGGTGGCAGGTGGCGTCTTCAAGGATGCGATCGAAACCAACCCGGAACGCCGCTACAAGATGATCTACCATCTGCACGATTCTCCGGGATTGGGAACCTCGGGCAACGGCATCGGAATCGCCTTCTCCGCGGACGGGATTCACTGGAAGCGGGCCACCGACAAACCGGTGATTCCCATGGCCGACAGTCCCAATTCGGTGATGTGGGATCCTCGATTGGGCACCTACGTCGCCCACACCCGGGTCAATCCCGTCTACCTTCCACCGGACTGGAAGGTCCGCCGGGACCTCCGCGAGGACCTGTGGCCCGGTGTGGAGGGAAGCTTCCTGCGGCGCGAGGTTCGCCAGAGCGAGAGCGACGACTTCCTCAAATGGGAGCCCCGGGGCGTGATCATGAGCGCCGACCGGGAAGATCCGCCTTGGAACCAGCAGTTCTACAACATGGAGTGGATGCCGTACGGAGACGTGTACTTCGGCTTCATCGCGGTCTACCACACGCTGCCCGGACTGGAGACCGCAACCTCACAACAGATCCAATCCGGACCCGATTGGCTCGACACGGTCGACATCCAGTTGGCGTTCAGCCGGGACGGGCGGACCTGGAACCGTGCCGGAGACCGCAACGTCTTCCTGCCTCTGGGAACCCGGCCCGATGCCTTCGACCGCAGCATGCTCTTCGTGATGCAGCACCCGCTCGTGGTGGAAGACGAGATCTGGATCTATTACATCGGGTTCAGCGGCCTCCACTGGGCGACCCGCCGGGAAGAGGTCCAGGGGGGCAAGGTGGGCCTGGCAAAACTCCGCCTGGACGGTTTCGTGTCCATCGACGCCGGAAGCGGAAGTCTCACCACCAAGCCGATCCGGATGTCAGGAAACCAGCTCGTGGTCAATGCCGATGCCAGTCAAGGGTCGGTGGCGGTGGAGATCCTGGAGCCAGGGGGAACACCGATCGAGGGATTCGGCCGGAAAGACGCGGTGCCGGTCAAGAGTGACAGCCTGCGGCATACGATGAAATGGAAACAGGGCTCGGACGTCAGCCGGTTGAAGGGGCGGCCGATCGTGTTGAAGTTCCACCTGGAACGGAGCCGGCTCTTTTCGTTCCGTTTCGCCGATTGACCCGAATCTGGCCTGCGGCTACGTGGCCACCCGGTTGTAGCCTTCGCCTCGGGAGATGAAGGGACCCCAGGGGCGTTTGTCCAGGTCCTTTGCCCTTCCCCCGCGGGCGCGCCATGAGCCGTCCGTTCACTGGAACGATTCCTCGCAGGCTTTGATGGTCTCCGGATCGGTAGCGACCTGATCTCGCCACTCGAGGGTATCGAACCAATACTGGCGGCGTTGTTCGAGCCAACCATTGGCTTGATTAATCGTAATCCAGCTACTAAGGAAATTTAGGATGTCGAGATCACCTTTGCGTACGGCCATCGCCGCCGGTTCAGTGGAAAACGGCTCATCGAAGGGCAGGT
>JAPOYZ010000094.1:16568-18134 GCA_026706325.1 Candidatus Aminicenantota bacterium | reverse complement strand
GACGAGGCCAGGGGTGGGAAGGTGTTCCCCGCCCACGCGGGGATGAACCGAAATTTGGTCCGGGCAAAGAGATCGTGCCATGGTGTTCCCCGCCCACGCGGGGATGAACCGTACGACCAGAGCGCCACGGACGAGGACATCCGGTGTTCCCCGCCCACGCGGGGATGAACCGAAGCTGGTGCGGGTTCTGGTGAGATATCCGAGGTGTTCCCCGCCCACGCGGGGATGAACCGCTGAGTGTCTTGCTGCATGGCCGCGATTTCTTGTGTTCCCCGCCCACGCGGGGATGAACCGGGCGACTACGAGATGTTTTC
Source organism: Candidatus Aminicenantota bacterium (assembly GCA_026706325.1). Lineage (GTDB taxonomy): Bacteria > Acidobacteriota > UBA6911 > RPQK01 > JAJDTT01 > JAJDTT01. The sequence goes on along the minus strand of JAPOYZ010000094.1, from coordinate 17,820 downwards.
CGGCGATCCGGAGTGTTCCCCGCCCATGCGGGGATGAACCGAATTTGAGGGAGAAGGATTTGCCGCTCCCCGTGTGTTCCCCGCCTACGCGGGGGTGTACCGTCCATAACGTTGGACTCTATCCGGTTCTTGGGGTGTTCCCTGCCCACGCGGGGATGAAAAGGAATTCACGGAGACTTTCCGTTCCTGACCGCCGCAGCCGGCCAGGATCGCTACAGCGGCGCGTCGACGAGCCTGACCGGCGTCGGAATGAACGTGAGGATCAGCAGCAGCAGGCCGGCGACGGCGGCCAGAATGCGCCGCCGGTCCAGCGGTCCGCTCTGCACGCTGGTCGGCGGGTGCCTCAGGCCCATGAAGACCAGGATCACCGCGAAGCACAGGTATCCGAAAAAGCACCAGATACCCAACGCCACCAGTGCGCCCAAGGCGGCGTAGGACACGGTCCGGTGTCCCCGGCGTCCCAACAGGGCGTAGACGACGTGGCCGCCGTCGAGCTGGCCGATGGGCAGGAGATTCATGCCCGTGGCCAACATCCCGAACCATGCCGCCCAGCCGATGGGGTGGAGGTTGATGTTCCATTCTTCACCGGCCGGCACGAAGAATTCCGCCGCCAGACGGAAGAGAAGGGGTTCTCCGAACTCGTAGGTCGTCCCGCCGGGAGCGGGTGGAGTGAAGTCGGTGGAATAGCCCAGCCCGATGATGAGCGCCGGGACGATGAGCACGAATCCCGCCAGGGGTCCGGCGATGCCCACGTCGAACAGTTGGCTCCGGTCCCGGAATGGAGACTTGATCCGGATCACGGCCCCCATCGTGCCGAAGGGAAAGGGATATGGAGCCGGTATCGCGTACGGAAGCGTCGCGCGGATTCCATAGTAGCGGCAGGTGAGATAGTGACCCAATTCGTGAGCCAGGAGAATCGCCAGAACGCTGATCGCATAAGGGATTCCCAGAAGGAAGTTCGGCAACACGAAGAAATCCGCCGTGTCGGGTGCGGATTGACCGTTGCCCATCATGAAGCTGAAATGCCAGACCGCTCCGGCCCACAGGGTTGTGACCAGGGTGACGAGGAGCAGCAGAAGGGCCAGCTTGAAACGGGGCTTCTCCGGCACCGGCGCCGGCAGGTTCTCGTCTTGGGGAGAACGTTCCGTCACAGAAGTAGGAGCCTGCGCGGCAGAAATTAATCTACTGCGAAAGCGGAGAATCGGTCCATATTTCCCCGATTTCTCGGCGAATAGAACAACTATGCACCTCA
>JAPOYZ010000094.1:0-16528 GCA_026706325.1 Candidatus Aminicenantota bacterium | reverse complement strand
AAATCGTGAAAATCTGTCCTCGATTCTCCACTTTCTCGCTACGATCATTTCTACCGCGCAGACTCTCAGGACTCGTCCGGAGGCAGGGAGGTCACCCGGAGCGGATTTCTTTCCCGGGTTTGAAGCGGACGGTCTTGCCGGGAGGAATGGGGACCACGGCGCCCGTCCTGGGGTTGCGGCCGATGCCACTCTTCCGCGGCTTGACCAGAAAGACTCCGAAGCCCCGCAACTCAATGCGTTCCCCATGCTTCAGGGCGCGCTTCAACACCTCCAACACGGTGTCGACGGCCTCTTCGGACCTCACCTTGGTCAATCCCACCCTTTCGGAGACGCGTGACACAATATCCTGTTTGATCACGGCTTGGAAATGCCCCCTGAGTTGCTAGCCGTTGTCTTATACTGGTCACAGGTTCGGGATGTCAAGGTTCGGTTCGAGCTCCGTGAAGAAGCAGTCATTCCCGGGCCGGGACCGGACTCTTTCGGATGGGGAATTCCGGGCGGGAGACTGGTAGAATTTCGCGATTCGCTGAGTGAAGCCCATGAGCATACGGCCGGACCACTGGATCGCTCGGAAGGCGCTTGACGGGATGATCGACCCCTTCGAGGAGAGCCTGGTCGGGAAGGGGACCATCTCCTACGGAGTGTCCTCCTACGGCTACGACTTCCGGGTGGACCGGAAATACAAGTTGCTTCAAGACGGTGCGAGTCCGGTTCTGGATCCCAAGCGGACGTCGGAGCGCTGCTATCGGGACTACGAGGGGGATTCCTGCCTGATCCCCGCCCGGAGCTTCGTCCTCTGCCGGTCCTATGAGTACTTTCGTATTCCCAGGGACATTCTGGGCGTTTGTGTCGGCAAGTCGACTTATGCGCGGTGCGGCGTATCGGTCAACGTCACGCCCCTGGAGCCGGAATGGGAAGGGCGGCTGACCATGTCGGTGATCAACAACGGTCCCGTACCCGTGAGGATCCATTCGGGAGAGGGCATTGCCCAACTCCTCTTTCTTCGGGCTCGCGACGTCTGCCGCGTGTCCTACGCCGACCGGAAAGGCAAGTACCAGGCACAGCGGGAAATCACCCTGTCCCGGTTGCAGGCCGGCCGGGACCTGGCATAGAGATCGGTTCGCCATGCAGGAGCAGTACGATTTCAGGACGATCGAGTCCAAGTGGCAGAAACGCTGGGAGGAGAACCGCGAATTCGTCGTCGCCGAGAACCGGAGCAAGCCCAAATACTACGTTCTGGAGATGCTTCCGTACCCCTCCGGGGCGCTCCATCTCGGCCACGTACGCAACTACTCGCTGGGCGATTCCATAGCCCGGTTCCGATCCATGCAGGGCTTCAACGTCCTGCATCCCATCGGCTGGGACGCCTTCGGACTTCCCGCCGAGAACGCCGCCATTCGCCACCAGGTGCCGCCGGAAACATGGACGCTGAAGAACATCGAGCGGATGAAGCAGCAGTGCCGGCGCATGGGTTGGTCCTACGACTGGCGCCGGGAGCTGGCCACCTGCACCCCGGAGTACTACCGCTGGAACCAATGGTTCTTTCTCCGGATGTACGACCGGGGCCTGGCCTACAGGAGCCGGGGGACCGTCAACTGGTGCGAGGAGTGCCAGACGGTCCTGGCCAACGAGCAGGTGGTCAACGGCCTCTGCTGGCGCGACGACAGTCCCGTGGTCCAGAAGGAACTGGAGCAGTGGAACTTTCGGACCACCGATTACGCCGAGCAGTTGCTCCAGGATCTGGACCAGCTCGAGGACTGGCCGGAACGAGTGATCTCCATGCAGCGCAACTGGATCGGCAAGTCGGTCGGAGCCCGCGTCCGTTTCCGGCTCGGAGGCCCTTCCGGAGAGGCGATCGACATCTTCACCACCCGGTTGGACACCATCTGCGGAGCGACCTTTATGGTATTGGCTCCAGAGCATCCCATGGTGAAGGCCTGGTTGGGAGACGACAGCGACGGAAGACGGCTGAAGGCGCTGTTGGAGCAGGTGCGCCGCCAGGACCGGAGCCATCGCACTACAGACGATGCCGAGAAGCTGGGAGCCTTCACCGGACGCTACGCCTGGAATCCGTTCCGGGGGGAACTGATTCCCATCTGGGTGGCCAATTTCGTGCTGATGGAATACGGGACCGGCGCGATCATGGCGGTCCCGGCCCATGATCAGCGAGACTTGGAGTTCGCCCGCAAATACGGGTTGCCGGTACGGACCGTGATCGAACCGGTTGAAGAAGCGCCTTCCGCCCACCCGGACCAGGCCTTCGTCGATCCGGGCAGGCTGGTCGACAGCGGGCCCTTCTCCGGACTGGCCTCCGGCGAAGCGAAACGGAAGATGGCCGAGTACGCCGCCCGGAAGGGGTTCGGCGAGGCCACCGTCTCCTACCGCCTCCGGGATTGGGGCGTGAGCCGCCAGCGTTACTGGGGGACCCCGATCCCCATCGTCTATTGCTCCCGGTGCGGGACGGTCCCGGTTCCGGAGGATCAACTCCCCGTGATGCTGCCTCGAATGGAAGGCATCGACCTGGGGCGCTCCCCGCTGGCGCAGGTCCCCGAATTCGTCCGGACGGCCTGCCCTGGCTGCGGCAGCGCGGCCCGGCGGGAAACCGACACCATGGACACCTTCGTGGACAGTTCCTGGTACTTCTACCGCTATACCGACGCCCGCAATTCGGATTCAGCGATTCGCCCGGAGGCGGTGCGCTACTGGTTTCCGGTCGACATCTACATCGGGGGCGTGGAGCACGCCATCCTCCATCTGATCTACATGCGCTTCTTCACCAAGGTCATGCGCGATCTGGGCATCGTCGAGCTGGATGAACCGGTGCGCACCCTCTTCACTCAGGGCATGGTCATCAAGGACGGCGCCAAGATGAGCAAGTCCCTTGGGAACGTGGTCGAGCCGGATGAGATCGTCCGGAAGTATGGCGCCGACACTCTCCGGCTGTTCATCCAGTTCTGTGCTCCGCCCGCCCGGGACCTGGATTGGAACGATCGTGGACTGGAGGGCTGCTGGCGGTTTCTGGGGCGGCTTTGGAGGTTGCTTTATCGATACCGTTCCGAGTGGCCGGAGGACGGCGTGCCGGCCGCCGGGAGGACTTCGGCCGAGTCTTCTCCCCAGGCGCGAATTCTGCAGCGGAAGCTTCACCAGACCATCCGAAAGGTGACGAGCGACCTGGAGAGAATGCACCAGAACACGGCCGTCGCAGCGATCATGGAGTTGCTGAATTCGGTGCAGGAATATGTGGACCATGGCCGGCCGGACCGAGAGCTGTTCCACGAGGCCCTGACGAAGATTGCCCTGATGCTGGCCCCCTTCGCTCCCCACTTCGCCGAGGAGATGTATTCCATCCTGGGGCATCGTCAAGGGATCGCAGCCGCTTCATGGCCCCGGCACGACCCCGATCTGGCCCGGGAGGAGACGGTGGAGTTCGCGGTCCAGGTCAACGGTAGAGTCCGTTCCCGGATCCAGGCTCCGGCGAATGTGGCGTCGGAGAAAATGGAGGAACTGGCCCTTTCCGATGAGCGGATCCGGGGGCATATCGAGGGTCGGCACGTGGTCAAGGTGATCGTGATCCCGAAGAGGCTCGTCAACGTGGTGGCGCGATGAAGCGGTTCCGCGCCGCGCTGCTGTCTTTCCTTCTGCCGGGTCTGGTGCTGGTATTTTTCGCCGGATGCGGTTACCGGATAGCGTCCAAGAACCGGTTGGCTCCCCAGCTCCGGACTTTGGCCGTTGTTCCCCTGGAGAATGAAACCACGACGTTTCAAGTGGAGCAGATCTTCACTCGATCGTTGATTCACGCCTTTGTGGAGAGGTCTTCGTATCGTCTGGTCCACGATCCCTCGCAGGCCGACGCCGTATTCAGCGGAGTCATCTTCTCCACCACCGCCAACCCCGTCATATTCCGTCAAAGGGCTTTCGGCTCCACTTTCCTGGTCACGCTCCAGGCCCGCGTCAAGCTCCAGGACCGGCGGGACGGACGAGTTCTCTACCAGAACGACCAGTACCTCTTTCGGGAGCAGTACGTCATCAACGTCGACGTCCGCAACTTCTTCTCCGAACTGAGCCCGGCCCTGGAGCGCGTGGCGAGGGATTTCTCCTCCAGCGTGGTCACGACTCTGATGGAGGGGTTCTGATGGCCACCCGTTCCCGGGCGATTCGCTTTCCGGAAAATGCGGTTCACTGAGTTCAAGAAGTCCCTGGACCAGCCTCATTCCGTTTACGTCGTGGTTTCGACCCAGGACCTCTTTCTCAAGCGCATTTACGACCTCTGCCGGGAACAGGTGGCGGAGTCGGCCCGGGATTTCGACTGGTCCGTTTTCGACCTGGAGAAGGATCCGGCCGGGGAGGTGGTCCAGGCCGCCCGCACGCTGCCGTGGGTCTCCAAGCGGCGATGGGTGTACGTTCGGGACCACGCCGGGTCCGGCTCCGGGCTGAAGGATTATGTGGCTCGCCCGGCGCCCCGGACCGTCCTGATTCTGGAAACCAGGAAACGCTCCAGGGCCTGGTCACGCCTACCCCTGGTCGAGTTCGACAAGAAGGTGGGGCCGGCCCGGTGGCTGCGGGCCTGGGCCAAGCAGGAGGGCTATGTCCTGGAACCGGCGGCAACACGGGCCCTGGTCGAGTTGGTGGGCGACGATCTGGGCCGCCTCAGAATGGAGTTGGAGAAACAGTTTCTGGCCCAGTGGGAAAGCCGGAAAATCACTTCCGAGTCCGTCGCCGAAATGACCCTGGAGAGTCGGGAATACGACGTGTTCAACCTCATCGGCGCCATGGCCAAGGGGCAGTCCCGGGCGGCGCTCCTGATTCTCAACCGGCTCTTCGAGAAGGGCGTCGGCTTCCCCCAGATCCTGGCCATGCTCTACTGGACCTTCAGACGGTTGTTGGTGGCCCGGGAGATGCTCGAGCGGGGACGGTCCTTTCAGGAGGTTCTCCGCAAGCTCAAGATCTGGAGCTATCGCGGCCAGGAAGGGGAGGTGCGCCGCTACTCGCCGGATTGGATCCGGCGAGTCCTGATCCGGATTCGAGAAACGGACCGGGCCTGCAAGAGCGGCGTCTCCGAACCCCGGTTTCACCTGGAGCGCCTGCTCGTTGACACCTGTCGCCGGGGACAACTATAATGCGCGCTGTTTTACGGGAGTCCATATGCCAAATATCAAGTCGGCGGAAAAGCGCATGCGTCAGAGCCGAAGGCGCAGGATGCGAAACCGTCACTATCTGAGCCGGATGAGGACCGAAATCAAGCGCTTCCGCCGCATGGTGGAGGAAGGCCGGTCCGCAGACGCCGAGGGCCATCTTCCCAAGATCTACACCGTCGTTGACCACACCGCCCAGAAGGGCGTCATTCATCGCCGGACCGCCGCGCGCTACAAATCCCGGCTGACCCACTCGTTGAATCGGATCCTGGCGGCATCCTCGGGCTAGCAGTGGTTGCCTGGACCCCGACCCCATACATATTCCCATTTGCACGGCTGCAAGATCCCCACTCTTGAAGAAGGTTCTCCTCCCGGACCAGTGCGCTGAAATTCTCTTCGACCTCCGGGACCGGAACGTGCGGTTGCTGGAGTCGCTGTTCCAGGTGCGGATCGGCGCCCGGGGCCCGCGCGTCTTCATCGAGGGGGATGAGAAACACGAGAAGATCCTGGAGAATCTCCTCACGGAATTCTCGTCCCTGGTCTCCAATGGATGCTCCTTTTCCAACGGCGAGCTGAGGGAAGCGTTCCAGCAGATAGCCGAAGGGGCGGGCGGGAGTCTCCACGATTTCTTTCCCAAGGCTCTGGTCCTGAAGACTCCCATACGGGAAGTGTCGCCGCGGAGTCTGAACCAGTCCCGTTACGTCCAGGCCATTCACCGCAACGATCTGGTCTTCGGCATCGGTCCGGCCGGCACGGGAAAGACCTATCTTGCGGTGGCGACGGCGGTCTCGTTTCTCCAGGACAAAAGAGTCCAGAGGATCGTGTTGTCCCGTCCCGCGGTGGAAGCGGGCGAACGGCTCGGGTTCCTCCCGGGGGACCTCCAGGAAAAGGTCAACCCCTACTTGAGGCCCCTGTCGGACGCCTTGATCCACGTGATCGGGGCGGAAAGGGTGCAAAAGCTCATGGACCGGGAGATCATCGAGATCGCTCCTCTGGCCTTTATGCGCGGGAGAACCCTGGGCGACTCGTTCATCATTCTGGACGAGGCCCAGAACTGCACCTCGGAGCAGATGAAGATGTTTCTCACTCGAATTGGCCTCAATTCCAGGGCGGTCGTCACCGGGGACATTACTCAGATCGATCTTCCCCCGGGTCAAACGTCGGGCTTGGTGGAGGCCCGCGGGTTGCTCAGGGGCTTGCGGGGGATCTCGATCTGTGAGTTTGATCGCCGGGACGTGGTGCGCCACCGGCTCGTCAAGCGAATCATCCAAGCCTACGAGTCCATGGACCCGGGGGCAAAGAGAGGTGCGAGAAGTGGGTCGTGAGCGGGGACGGGAGCTCCCTCGCCGGATGTTTTTCGGTGAGGTCGCCGCGGTTGGCTTCCAGGTCCCGGGCCCGGACATTCGATGCCGATGACGGACCGCAGGATTCACGTGGTGGTCCTCTGCGGAGGACGCTCCGCCGAGCATGACGTTTCCCTCGTCTCGACCCGGTCGATACTGAACCACCTGGACCCGGGACGGCACCGGATCTCGGTCATGGGTCTGAACCGGCAGGGCGGAAGCTACGATCCCCAGGTTCTGCGCCGGAAGTTGGAGCTCTCGCCGGACGGACCCTGGGAGTTTCCCACCGGATCGGAGCACTGGCTCGCGGTTCTGGCCGGCCTGCCGCCCCCGCCGCCCGTCGTGTTCCCGGTGCTGCATGGACCGTTCGGCGAGGACGGCACCGTGCAGGGAGCATTGGAGGTGTTGGGCCTGCCCTACGTGGGAGCCGGCGTGCTGGGCTCCTCCCTGGCCATGAACAAGGTCTGGTGCAAGCAGGTGCTGGCCCACGCCGGGCTGCCGGTTCTGCCCTTCGTGAGCACGACCAGAGCGGGATGGGAGGAGGATCCCGGCCGGGTAGTGGCGAAGATCGAGAACGAGCTCGCATACCCCGTATTCGTGAAGCCGGCCAACATGGGATCGTCCATCGGAGTCGGCAAGAGCCGCGACCCGGAGGAGCTCCGGCAGCATCTGGAGGAAGCCCTGAAGTTTGACCTGCTGGTTCTGGCCGAGCAGGGAGTCGACGCCCGGGAGATCGAAGTTTCGGTCCTGGGGAATGAACATCCCAGGGCCTCCGTCGCGGGCGAGATCGTCCCCTCCGGGGAATTCTACGACTACGCCGCCAAGTACCTGGATGGGATCAGCCGGTTGCTGATCCCGGCGCCCCTCTCCCAGGAACGGATGGACGAAGTCCGGCGGCTGGCCCTGGAGACCTACCGGACGCTGGGAGTGGAGGGCATGGCCCGGATCGACTTCCTGCTGGAAAAGGAGGGCCACCGGCTCTGGGTCAACGAAGCCAACACCATTCCGGGATTCACCCAGATCAGCATGTATCCCAAGCTCTGGCAGGCTTCGGGTCTGAGCTATCCCGGCCTGATTGAAGAGCTCATCAATCTGGGTTTAAAGCGGCATCGAGCCCGGCAGGGACTCTCGGTCGAGCGCTGAAAACATTGTCAAGCAAGCTCATCGCAGGCGTCGAATCCCTGCCTCGCGTTCCCGGTGCTCTTCTTGAAGGTCGGGGACCCGTTTGCTAAATTCATGCGTCGGTACGAGGTGCTGCGTGCCGTGGTCCAAGCCCCGGGAGGAAGCGCGCGATGGATGAGGCCGCTCTCAAAAGTCATCTGATGGAGACGGACAAGGAGTTCTCCCGGCTCGCCTTGGAGCACCAGGGCTACGAGCGCCAACTGGAGGAGCTTGTTCGCCGGGTCTACCTGAACCCGGAAGAGAAGTTGCGTGAGAGCGTCATCAAGAAAAAGAAGCTGGCCCTGAAGGATCAGATGCAGGTGATCATCCATCGACACCGGATGGAGGCGCAGACCGGCTAGATTTTCGTCCGCCTGCGGCGAATCCGGGCTTTCGTTCGTACCTCCCTTGATTCCCGCTCAGTCCAGGCTGGGGATGCCCTCCTGGAAGAAGCCCATTGTCTTGCCCGGGACCCCAATTCGGGTTCGGCTCCCGGCCAAAGTTCGGAGCATCCGCCCATGGCCCGAGACGGCTACTATTTCTTTCTTCCCCTGGTGGCGTTGACCCTGGTCCTGGCGTGGCTCCAGGTCATGGCCCTGGGCGTGGTCACCCTCATCCTGGCTGCGTTCGTCGCCTGGTTTTTCCGCGATCCGAACCGCTCCGTTCCCGATAATCCCGATGCCGTGGTCAGCCCGGCGGACGGAAAGATCGTTCGCGTGAGATCGTTCGAGGAGGGCACAGAGGTCAGCATTTTTCTTTCGATCTGGAACGTTCACGTCAATCGTTCACCGGTGGAAGGTATCCTGGTCCGGAAGGAACACCGCTCCGGACGGTTTCATCTCGCTTGGGACGACCGGGCTTCGGTTGAAAACGAGCGGGTCATTCTGGCCGTTTCAGGCGAAAGGCCCCTGACCTTCGCTCTGGTAGCGGGGGTATTGGCGCGCCGAATCCGGGTCTGGAAGAATGAGGGGGACGTCCTCGGCAGGGGTGATAGAATAGGCCTGATTCGATTCGGCAGCCGGGTCGATCTGTTCTTTCCGGGGAATTGTGACTTGGTGGTCAGCGAAGGCGATCGAGTCTACGGCGGCAGTACCATCCTGGCGTATTGGAACTCCGGACCGTGAAAAAGTTGAGACGCAACGAACGCCGATTCACAGGTTCCAGGGGCCCCAGGAAGCGATTTCGCCGCAGCGTCTTCATCCTGCCTTCGCTCTTCACCGTGGGGAACATGTTCGCGGGCTTCTTCGCCCTGGTATCCATACTCAACGAGAACTACCAGGCGGCGGCGATCGCCATCGGGATCGCCGTCGTCCTGGACGGATTGGACGGGCGGGTGGCGCGAATGGCCAATGCCACCAGCGATTTCGGCGTTCAGTTGGACTCCCTGGCCGACGTTGTCAGCTTCGGAATCGCGCCGGCGGTGCTCATTTACTCCTGGGGACTGGCCGACTTGGGCAATTTCGCCCGTTTTTCGGCCTTCTTCTTCTTCATATGCGGGGCGGTGCGCCTCGCCCGGTTCAACGTCCAGTTGAAGGAGATGAAGTATTTCGCCGGTCTGCCCATCCCGGCGGCGGCGGCCTTCGTGGCGGCGATCATCCACTACTTCGAGACCCCTCCCGACACGGTCTTCTTCAAGGTCTCACTGGTCGCCATGAACTATGCGGTGGCCTGTCTCATGGTGAGCACGGTCCGCTATCCGTCGTTCAAACGGCTCAATCTGGGAGGCAGGAAGTCTCATCTGCTGGTTGTGATTCTGGCCTTGATGGTGGCCGCCGTGTTCTTCTATTCGCGGCAGTCCTTGATGGCCATGGCTTCCGGTTACCTCCTCAGCGGCGTTGTTCTGAGGGGTTACCAGTTCGTGCGTTTTCGACTCAAGGAGCCGGCCTCTCTGGAGGAACAGGAAGTTCGTCCGGATTAACAGTCCGTGGTGAAAGTCCCGCGAGCACCGAGACCGTTCCTGCGCCCGCCGGACAAGGCGCGATTCGGGTGCATACCGGCAGTATGTGCCCGAATCGCAACGCCGTCCGCCGGGATGCAGGGACGGTCGAATGCCGTGATGACTTTTGCCACGGACTGTTAAGTGCCCATTCGCTGCTCCGTTTCACGAAACAGGAAGTCTTCGGCGGCGGGCGCGCATTTCTCACTCGGGTGCGCCCGTACGGTCTGGAACCGGAAAACCTCGATCCCCGACGAGGACGAACAAATGCCCCGCAACGTGATTTTTTTCGTGGTCACGCGGCGACCCGACGAGAATTCTGGGTTACGATGGCGCGGAACGAACCTGTCCAGTCTCCAACCGCCGCCGCGGAACTGAACTGAGCCGCTTGCGCCGGGGGTGAGAGCATGCAGACGCATAAGATTCATCTGCTGGCACAATCCGTCCGCCGCCTCCTGAGGCGGAGTGCGTTCGAGCACGTCGCCAACCTTCTGTCCAAGCTGCGCCCCGGCGACATCTCCCACATCATGCTGGAGCTGGGTGAGCTGCAGCAGCGGCGGGTCTTCTCGCTGCTCATCAAGAAGGACAAGGACCTGGCGGGACAGACTCTCACCGGGATGGGTCTCGATCCGGCCATCGCGCTTCTGACCCACTTTTCCGCCGACGAGGCGGCCGCGGTCCTCCAGGAGCTGGAGAGCGACGACGCCGCCCAATTCATCTCGGCCCTGCCCGAAGACCGGGCCGCGGCAATCCTGGATCTGATGGCCACCGAGGAATCGGCGGAGGTCCAGGGCCTGCTGGAGCATGAGGCGGAAACCGCCGGCCGGATCATGACTCCCAACGTGCTGGCCTTCCAAGAGGTCGTGACGGTGGGCGAGGCCATCCACACGATCCAGACCGCTGAAGATCTGGAGATGTCCTTCTATGTCTATGTGGTGGACGAACGGTCTCATCTGGTGGGGATCGTCTCCCTGCGGGGACTGATCATGGTTCCTCCCAGCACGCCGCTGAAAAAGATCATGACCACCGACATCCTCTCGGTGCGGACCGACACGGATCAGGAAGAAGTGGCACGGCAAGTGGCCCTCTACGACCTTCTGGCCATCCCGGTAGTGGACGATGAGAACAAGCTCGTGGGCGTGATCACCGTGGACGACGTGATCGACGTCATCAAGGAAGAGGCCACCGAGGACATCTTCTACATGGCGGGCGTGGAGAGTGACGATCGGATCTACACGCCGCCTCGGAAATCGGTGAGAAAACGGCTGCCGTGGCTGCTCATCAATCTGGTGACGGCTCTGCTGGCGGCCACCATCGTGGCCTTTTTCGAACCCACCATCGCCAGGTTTTCGTATCTGGCCGTCTTTCTGCCGGTCGTGGCCGGGATGGGGGGCAACTCGGGGACCCAGACCTTGACCGTGATCGTCCGTGGGCTCGCCCTGGGAGAGGTGACCTGGAAGAGCAGTCGAGCGGCGTTGGGAAAGGAACTGGCGGTCGCCCTCACCAATGGAGTCGTCTTGGGACTGTTGTGCGGGGCCGTGGCTTTCGCCTGGAAGGGCAGCTTTGAGTTGGGATTCGTTTTGGGCGGGGCGCTCATCATCAACATTCTCGTGGCCGGCATCGTCGGCACATTGATTCCCCTGTTTTTGATCAAACTCAACGTCGACCCCGCCGTCGCTTCGAGCATCATTCTGACCACCTTCACGGACATGGTCGGTTTTCTTTCCTTCCTGGGATTGGCGACGTATTTCCTCACCGTCGTCTCCTCCTCATGAGCCGCCACCAATCCGAGGCGATCACCCTCAGAACCTATCCTTTCTCCGAAGCGCACAAGATTGCCGTCTTCTTTACCCGGAGTTTCGGAAAATTGCGGGGCATCGCTCACGGCGCCAGAAAGTCAGGCGGCAGGTTCGGGGGCAGCCTGGAGCCTCTGAACTACGTGAGGTTGAGCTTTCATCGCAAGGAGCACCAGGAACTGGCGGTGATCCAGAGTTGCGAGGTGTTGCGGGTCTTTCCGCGGGGAAGCGCCACGTTGGAGTCCACACTGCACCTGAGCTATTTCGCCGAGCTGCTCCTCGAGTTCAGCCGGGAACAGGAGGAGAGCGAGCGCCTCTTCCGGCTGGCACTGGCCGTTCTTGCGGCCGTCGGTTCGGTCCCCATCTCCCTGTTGTCTCGTTACCTGGAACTCTGGACTCTCAGGTTGGAAGGCGTTCTTCCCGACCTTGACGGCGAACTGTCCCGCCCCCTGGCGGCCAGGGCCAAGTCTTTCATGCGGGTGCCGCCGGCCTCGCTGGAGGCGGAGTGCCTGACCCTTGAGGAGGACAAAACGTTAGCGCGCTTTTCGGAGAAGTTGTTAGAATACCACCTCGAAAAACCGCTGAAGACTCGGAAACTGCTGAAGGAACTCCTCTGAAACCCGGCAATGAACGAATCCGACTGTGCAGCATCCAGGGATGGAGCCGAAGCTCCGCAGACCTTTCAGGACATCGTGCACCGTCTGCTCGAATTCTGGATGGACTCGGGTTGTGTGGCGCAACAGCCCTACGACACCGAGGTCGGCGCCGGGACCATGCACCCGGAAACCTTTCTGCGGGTTCTGGGCCCTGAACCCTACAGCGTCGTCTACGTCCAGCCCAGCCGCCGGCCGGCCGACGGACGGTACGGACAGAATCCGAATCGCCTCTATCGTCACCACCAGTTGCAGGTCATTCTCAAGCCGTCGCCGGAGGACATTCAGGACCTTTACCTCGAGAGCCTTGCGAGCATCGGCGTGGATCTGAAGCGTCACGACATCCGATTCGAAGAGGACAATTGGGAGAGTCCCACCCTGGGCGCCTGGGGCGTAGGCTGGCAAGTGCTCCTGGACGGGCTCGAGATCACCCAGTTCACCTATTTTCAGCAGGCCGGCGGCATCGAATTGATGCCGGTCCCGGTGGAGCTGACCTACGGGCTGGAGAGGATCGCAGCCTTCATCTCAGGCGAGGACAGCGTTTACCAACTCCGGTGGAACCGGGAGAAGACGTACGGGCAGATTCGTTGGCTGGAAGAGGCCGAGTTCTCCCGTTACAGCTTCGAGGTTGCCGACACGGATCTGCTTTTCAGCCTGTTTCGACTCTACGAGGAGGAATGCCGGCGTTGCCACGAGGCCAAGTGCGTCCTCCCGGCGTACGACTACTGTCTGAAGTGCTCCCACACCTTCAACCTGCTGGACAGCCGGGGCGCCATCAGCGTCACCGAGCGCGTCGCCCTGATTGCCCGGGTGCGCGCCCTGGCGGTGGCGACCGCACGGCTCTACCTGGAAGATCATGGGTCACAGCTTTCTGCTTGAGTTGGGCCTGGAGGAGATGCCCGCCGACGTCATCTCTCCGGCTCTGGCCGAGCTCGGCCGCAATCTGGAACAGTTGCTGGCCCGGGAAGGAGTGTCCCCGGTCCCGGTACGGTCCTACGGCACTCCCAGGAGGCTGGCCCTGCTGGCCGGCGGGCTGCCCGGGCGCCAGCCGGGGAGGGAAGAGCTTGTCCTGGGCCCCCCGGTCCGCGTCGCCTTGGGACCCGATGGCGAACCCGGGAGGGCTGCTATCGGATTCGCTCGCAGCCAGGGGCTGAACGTGCAAATGTTGGAGCGGGTCGAGACTCGCAAGGGAGATTACCTGGGATACCGGAAGAGGATTCCGGGCCGTTCCCTCCCGGAAATACTCCAGAAAGAGATCCCCCGGCTGGTGGCCGGCCTCTCCTGGCCGCGCGGCATGTACTGGCGGGAGAGCCGGTTTCGATTTATCCGGCCCCTTCGCTGGTGCGTCTCGCTGTGGGATTCCCAGGTCGTCTCCTTTCGATTCGAAGGAATCGACTCGGGAAGGGTCACGCGTGGCCACCGGTTCCTGGGGAAGGATGAGATCCGGTTGGCTCACGCAGAGGAGTACCCTGACCGGATGCGCCGGAACTACGTCCTGGCCGGCATGGACGAGCGGCGCCGCAAGATCGCCGGGGAGCTGGTCCGAAAGGTTCCCCACGGACTGACTCCGGTGGAAGACGAACGCCTTCTGGAAACGGTCGTCCAGCTCAACGAGTATCCCACCGTCCTGTGCGGAAGCTTCGACGAGGGCTTTCTGGATATTCCCCGGCAGGTGCTGGTGACGGTCATGCGCCACCACCAGAAATACTTCTCGGTGATTGACGAGGAGGGGCAGCTCCGGCCCCACTTCCTGACCGTGGTCAACACCGACGGCGACTCGGATGGCCGGATCCTGCGGGGGCACGAGAGGGTGTTGAGAGCCCGCCTCGAAGACGCGGCATTTTTCTGGCGGACCGATCTCAAGACCAGCATGGAGAAGCGGTGCGAAAAGCTGGCCGGCATCGTCTTTCACCAGCGGCTGGGAAGTTACCTGGACAAGGTGAACCGGGTGAAGGCGCTCTGCGCCCGATTGAAGTCCGACCCTCACCTGGAGCGGGCGGCCCTTTTTTCCAAGGCCGATCTCACTTCCGAGATGGTCCGCGAGCTTCCGGAGTTGCAGGGGGTCATGGGGGGCCTCTACGCGCGCCGGGAGGGTTATCCCGCTGCGGTATGGAAGGCCGTCCTGGAGCACTACAAGCCGGTCTCTCTCGGCGATGCCCCTCCGTCCACGCCGGACGGGGCCCTGTTGGCCCTGGCGGACAAGTTGGATACCGTCACCGCATGTTTCGCCGGTGGAATCGTTCCCACAGGCTCCAGCGATCCTTTCGCGCTCCGCCGTCAGGCCCTGGGCATCGTTAAGATATTGCTGGAGTTTCGCCTCGACTATCCGCTGGAAGACCTGGTCCGGATGGCGCGGCAGTCGCTCCCGGAAGACGAGGCCGGGCCGGAGCCGGAAGGCCGGATCCTGGCATTCCTGGAGCGGCGGGTCCGGCATGTGTTTCAGAACCGGGGCGTGTCCGACGACGTCATCCAGGCCGTACAAGCGGTAGACTCTGGTCAGAGTCTGCATCTCCGGTTCCGGAAGGCGGTCGCACTGGAGGAGATGAGGAACGAAGCGGATTTCGAAGTGTTGGCAACGGCCTACAAGAGGATCAAGAATATTCTGGCGGGCCAGGCCATCGAGCTGGATCAGGTCCGCGCTGGAGATCTGAGAGAAGCGGCAGAACGGGCATTGAACCGAGCCGTCCAAGAAGCGCGCCCCCAGGTCGCCGCCAGGTTGGAGAAGGGGGAGTTTCTGGAAGCGCTGAAGCGGATGGCCCGCTTGCGCGGGCCCGTCGACCGATTCTTCGACGATGTGCTCGTCATGTCGAAAGAGGAACATCTGCGCCGGAACCGATTGAGAATCCTTCATGAGATCTCACAGCTTTTCTTGTCCTACGCGGACATTTCCATGGTGGCCAGGACTTGACGGCCCGTGGCAAAAGTCAACGCGGCATTCGACCGGGTCTGCACAGGCGCGGACTGCGTTGCTCCTCGGTCACATACTCCCGGTATGCTCCCTCAGAGCGCCTTGTCCGGCGGGCGCAGCCCCGGTCTCGGTGCTTCGCGGGACTTTCACCACGGACTGTAAATTC
Source organism: Candidatus Aminicenantota bacterium (assembly GCA_026706325.1). Taxonomy (GTDB): domain Bacteria; phylum Acidobacteriota; class UBA6911; order RPQK01; family JAJDTT01; genus JAJDTT01. The sequence goes on along the minus strand of JAPOYZ010000094.1, from coordinate 1,433 downwards.
GACGAGCGGACAGCGATAAACTCATGCGGTGCCCATGGCGGCATGAATTCGAGGTGAATGGACATGATTGAGAAGGGTGTACGGATCGAGGAACCCCGGGGAAAACTGGGGGTGCTGTTGGTGGGCCTGGGTGCAGTGAGCACCACCTTCATTGCCGGTGTCGAGGCCGTGAAGAGGGGGCTGGCCCTGCCCATCGGGTCGCTTTCCCAATTCGGGACCGTCCGGCTGGGAAAACGGACGGAGGGGCGCTCACCCAAGATCTCCGATTTCGTTCCCTTGGCCCAACTGGAGGATCTGGAATTCGCGTCCTGGGACGTGTTCGACGACGACGCGTATACCGCGGCCGTCAAGGCCGGCGTGCTGGAGATGAGTCTCCTGGATCAGCTCAGGCCGGTCCTGGAGGACGTTCGTCCCTATCCGGCGGTGTTCGACAACCGTTACGTCAAGAGGCTGGACGGGACCCACGTCAAGAAGGGCCGGACCAAGTGGGACCTGGCCCACCGGTTGATGGAGCAGATCCGGTCGTTTCAGCGGGAAAAGCAGGTTGACCGCATGGTGATGGTCTGGTGCGGGAGCACCGAGGTCTTTCTGGAACAGGGACCGGTCCACGAAGACGTGTCAGTTCTGGAAGAGGGTCTCAAGAACAATGATCCCGAAATTCCCTCCAGCATGATCTACGCCTATGCGGCTCTCAAGCTGGGGATTCCCTACGCCAACGGGGCGCCCAACCTGACGGTGGACGCGCCGGCCTTCCAACAGATGGCTCTGGATGAGGGCGTTCCCATCTGCGGCAAGGACTTCAAGACCGGGCAGACGCTGATGAAGACCATTGTCGCCCCTGGTCTCAAGGCCCGGCTCCTGGGGCTCTCGGGCTGGTTCTCCACGAACATATTGGGCAACCGCGACGGCGAGGTTCTGGACGACCCCGGATCCTTCCGGACGAAGGAAGAGAGCAAGCTCTCGGTTCTGGAGTACATCCTGCAGCCCGAGCACTATCCCGACCTGTACGGCGACTTCTACCACAAGGTGCGGATCAACTATTACCCGCCGCGCCGGGACGACAAGGAGGGATGGGACAACCTGGATATCTTCGGCTGGCTGGGATATCCGATGCAGATCAAGATCGACTTCCTGTGCAAGGACAGCATACTGGCCGCTCCCATCGTGTTGGACCTGGTTCTGTTCCTGGACTTGGCCAAACGGGCCGGAATGTCCGGCATCCAGGAATGGCTCTCCTTCTATTTCAAGAGTCCCATGACCCTGCCCGAGCTCTATCCGGAGCACGATCTCTTCATCCAGCTCATGAAACTGAAGAACACCCTCCGCTATATGCGTGGCGAGGAGCAGATCACCCATCTGGGTCTCGACTACTATGAATCCTGACTCGTATCGCCGGTGACGCGGGACCGGCTCCCGCACGTCTTCGGGTTCCC
>JAPOYZ010000238.1:3473-18148 GCA_026706325.1 Candidatus Aminicenantota bacterium | reverse complement strand
GTGGTGAAAGTCCCGCGAGCACCGAGACCGTTCCTGCGCCCGCCGGACAAGGCGCTATGGGCGCGCATACCCGGAGTATGTGCCCGAATCGCAACGCGGTCCGCGCCTGTGCAGGGACGGTCGAATGCCGTGACGACTTTTACCAGGGGCTCGTAAGGCCCCGTCGTCCTCTGATCTATGCCCCGAACCACCTTGGCGATCATTTTCCTGCTCCTTTCCGTCGCGTGGGCCCAGGACCCGAAATCGGGAGATGCGGTCCGCTACTGGCCTCAATGGAGAGGGCCGCTGGGGACCGGAGTCGGGCCCGAAGCCGATCCGCCGGTCGACTGGAGCGAATCCCGGAACGTCCTCTGGAAGAAGGCGCTTCCGGGACTCGGGCACTCGACGCCCATCGTCTGGGGGAACCGGATCTATGTGACGGCCGCCGTTCCCGTGGGAGAGGCTCTTGGCCCCATCTACGATGACGCGCCCGGCTCCCATGGAAACCTTCCCGTGACCCGCCGGCAAGCCTTCGTGGTTCTGGCTCTGGACCGGGGCAGCGGAGACGTGGTCTGGGAACGGACCGTGCGCACCAGCATTCCCCACGAAGGAGGGCACTACACTTCGAGTCTGGCCTCCGCCTCACCGCTCACCGACGGTCGGCGCGTGCTGGCGTACTTCGGCTCCCAGGGGATCTACTGTCTGAGTCCGGACGGCGAGGTGCAGTGGAAGAAGCAACTGGGGGTGATGAGTACGAAACACGGCCATGGGGAAGGGAGCTCTCCGGTCCTGCACGGAAAAACGTTGGTCGTCAACTGGGACCACGAAGGCCAATCGTTCGTCGTCGCCTTGGACAAGCGGACCGGAAAAGAACACTGGAAGATCCCCCGTGACGAGGTGACCTCGTGGGCGACCCCCATTGCCGTCGAGCAGGACGGCGTGGTTCAGGTCATCGTCGCCGGCACCAGCCGTGTTCGCGGATACGATCTGGAAACGGGCGAGGTGATCTGGGAGTGTGGCGGTCTGGCAGCCAATATCGTGGCCTCTCCCGTGGCCGGCGACGGAATGGCCTTCGTGGGGAGCAGCTACGAGAAGCGTGTCCTGCTGGCGATTCGCCTGGACGGCGCCCGGGGAGACGTTACGGGAACGGACCGGGTGCCTTGGACTCGGCGACGGACCACACCGTACGTTCCCTCACCCTTGCTGTATGACGGCATCCTGTATTTCCTGGCGCACTACCAGAGCGTATTGACCCGGGTGGAAGCCCGGACCGGGCAGGATCGCCCAGGACCGATGCGGCTGGGCGGGATCGGCAACGTCTACGCTTCACCCGTGGCCGCGTCAGGACGGGTTTACGTCACCGACCTGAAGGGGACGACTCTGGTGCTGAGTCATGAGGAGGCGCCCCGTGCCCTGGCGGTCAATCAGTTGGAGGACCGCTTCAGCGCCTCGGTGGCTCTGGCGGGCCGCCAGCTCTTTCTGCGGGGCGAAAAAAACCTCTACGCCATCGGTGCGGCTCCTTGATCTCCTGTCGGAGTATTGGCGAACCGCCGTGAATTTCGGCTACACTGACGGCGGCAAGAACCTCCAATCATCCAAAGCATCGTGAAGCCGTTTCGCTTCGTACACTCCGCCGATTTGCACCTGGACAGTCCTTTCACCGGGTTGAAGTCCAGTGTTCCGGAGCATGTCGCCAACAGCCTTCGGCAAGCGACATTCGACGCCTACGAAAACATCGTCGATCTCTGCATCACCGAAGGAGTTGACGCACTTCTCATTGCAGGGGACGTCTACGACGGAGCCGACCGCAGCCTCCGCGCTCAGCGCCGGTTCATCGAAGGGCTCGACCGGCTCCACAAAAACGGGATCCGTTCCTTCGTCTGCCATGGCAACCACGATCCCCTGGACGGATGGGAGGCCCGACTGCGGTACCCGCCGAGCTGTCATCGATTCGGCTCCAAATTCCAGGCTGTGGAGGTCTTCGAGAATGAGCCGGGACGCGCCGTGGTGCATGGAGTGAGCTATCCGACCCGCAACGTCAAGAGGAACCTGGTCCGCCGGATGGGCCGGGTCGATCCTCTGTTTTTCAACGTCGGTCTGCTGCACGCGAACGTGGACAACGACGCGAACCATTTGGCCTACGCTCCCTGCACTCTGAGCGACCTGGCCGAAACGGGGGTCGACTATTGGGCCCTGGGACATGTCCACACCCGCCGCGTGCTGAATACGCAGAGCCCGACCGTGGTCTACCCGGGGAATCCACAGGGCCGGCACCTGAATGAGACGGGGGCCCGCGGAGTGTACCTGGTGACGGTGGACGAATCGGGCCGGATCGGGCTCGAATTCCGTCCCGTCGACACCGTCCGCTGGGAGCGGCTGATTGTCGATATCGCCGAGACCGAGACGGAGCAGAATCTGCTGGATGATCTGCACCGGCGTGTCGGGGAGGCTCTCGAACAGGGAGAGGGCCGTTCGCTGGTGTTGCGGATGACGCTGAGCGGCCGTGGAGGCCTGCACCGCTTCCTCCGCCAACCCGGATTCATCGACGACTTGACGGACGAATTGAATCGCGCGTCCGCCGATTTGCACCCCTTCGCCTGGTGCGAGCGGATCGAGGACCGGACGGCGGGGCCGTTTGATCGGGAGGAGAGGCTTCAGGGCTCCGATTTCGTGGCGGATCTGCTCCGTCTCTGCGACCAGACCAAGAAGGATCCCGAGTTGCTGGGGAAGTTGAGGGAGAGCCTCTCGGACCTCTTTCACCATTGGAAGTACCGGCGTTACCTCAAGGATGCCGTTCCGGACGATCCCGCTCTCTCCGGCCTGTTGGACGAGGCCGAGTCCATGGCCTTGAATCTGCTGGTCGAGGACGACGTGTCGTGAGGATTCAGGGGTTCCGGATCGACGGCTTCGGGCGATTTGCCGATCACTCCGTGGGGCCGTTGGACAATCCGCTCACGCTGATCTACGGCCCCAACGAAGCGGGTAAGAGCACCTACCTGGCGTTCATCCGCACCATTCTCTTCGGATTCCCCCGGCGGCTCGGAAACCTCCACTATCCGCCGTTGTCCGGGGGCCGTCACGGCGGACGTATCGACCTGGTCGGAGGCGACGGCGGACGCTACGTGGTCCATCGCGTACAGGGCCGGGGCGCCGGTCCCGTGACGGTCACTGGCGGGAACGGAGAAGTCCTCGACGAGGGGGTGCTGGTCCAGTTGCTGGGACACCATGGCCGCGACGTCTTCGAAAGTGTCTTTGCCTTCACCCTCGAAGATCTCCACAGCGGCGACCTGTTGGGAAAATCCAGCGTCAACAGCCAGATATACAGCGCCGGCATGGGAGTCACCAAGCTTCCCGAGGCCATGAAGAAACTCCAGGCGGAGCGTGCAACGCTGTTCCTCAAAGGGGGCAGCGTCAACCGGATCGCCCGGACCGCCAGAAAGTTGGATGAAGTCGAGGCGAGACTTCGAGAGGTCGCCAACAACGCCGCCGAGTTCGGACGACTCACCACCCGTCTCCGGGAGGTCGGGTCAAGGCTTTCGGACCTGAAGCGGGTGCGACGCCAGGGCCAGAGCCGTCTCGATCACCGGCGCCAATTGCAGGATGCCTGGGAGGATTGGAACGACCTGATCGGCGTCGATCGGCAATTGGTCGAACTTCCGGTAATCGAAGATTTTCCGGTCGACGGAATACGCCGCCTGGAAGCTCTGGAGGAGCGTTTGAGGGGCGCCAGGCGGGAATACGATTCCGCCCGGACCAGCGTCGAGGAAGCCAGGGCCAGGACGACGGTCCGGATCGAACATGCCGCCATCGTTGACAGCGTGGTAGAAATCAGGAGCCTGGAACGCCTCCGGGGGGCGTTCGACAAATCGGTGCGCGACCTTCCAAAGCGCCAGGCGGAACTCGAGAACTACCGGAGCGATCTGCTCAAGACCCTTCAGGAGTTGGGACCGGATTGGGACGAACAACGGCTGGAACACTTCGACCTGTCGCTTCCCGTCCGTGAGGAGATAGCAGAGCACGAAGAGCGGCTGCGGCAGGCACGGGAAGGGCTGGGGCGAAGTGAATCGGCTCTCGAGCAGGCGGAAGGGCTGCTGAACGAGGCGTCCCAATCGGTCGACAGAGCGAAAAAGGAGTTGGAAGAGGACCCAAGGCCGGAGTACGACGCCGACGGGGTCAGGAGGCGCCGATACGAGATCCGCAAGGCCAGGGCCCAGTTGAACCGGTATGAGCGTGAAGTGCAGCGGGCTTCGGACCTGAAGCGGCAACTTGATGGCGTTTACCGGGCGGGTTCACCGGTAGCCGGGAACGCCATGACGTGGCTCGCGGTGCTCTGCGCGGTTATTGGCATCGTCCTTGCCGTGGCGGGAGTCATGGGGGGCGGGGCGATTCTGGCCATGGGCGTGGTCACGAGCCTGATCCTGATCACCCTGGCCGTCTATTTCCTTGTCCGGAACCGCGCCGGCGCAGGGACGGCGGAATCGCCGATTGCGGATCCGATCCGGCGTTCCCTGGAAGATGCCCGCCGCCGGCACTTGGACATGCGGGCCAGTCTGGGTAAGACCGCCCTCGAGATGGGGCTCAAGGAGATCAATGAGTCCGTCCTCACCGATGCCGAGGAGTCTTTGGATGCAGAGAACTCGCGACTCGCACAACGGGAACGGCTGCGTCAGGTCTTGAAGCGGGCGAAGGAGTCCATGCAGGAGCGAGGTGCCAGGAAGGACGAAGCGGCAGAGAACGTGGCGCGGGCGCGAGCGCGGGTCGACTCTGCGAGAAAGGACTGGCGTGCCTGGCTTAAAGAGCGGAGTTTGCGCACGACCTTCACGCCGGAAGCCATGGGCGAGCTCCGGGGACAGATCGAGTTGGGGAGAAACCGATTCGCCGAGGTTCGAAACTGGCGCCAGCGCATCGCGGCCATTCGCGAGGATATCGATTCATACGCGGCGATGGTGGGGCCGCTGGCTTCCTCTTTCGGCGTCGATTTCGATCCCGGCGACGCCCACGCGGTCGGCAGGACGGCCGACGCATTGATCGAACTTGACGAACAGGTCCGCCGGAAGTTGCGGGATCGGGCCATCGCGACCACGGAGTTGAACACGGCGGAGTCGGAACTGAAGGAGCGGGAAAAACAGCTCGCGGCCGCGGAATCCGATTTGAGGCGGCTTCTTCGCTCCGGCGGCGCCACGGATGCCGAACACTTTCGGAAGCGAGCCGCGCGGTTCCGTCAGCACACCGAACTCGGAGAGCGGAGGAGAGAGGTCATAAGCCGGCTCCAGCGCATCAGCGGCCCGGGAGATCACCTGGACTCGCTGATGGAAAGACTCGAAAACGCCGACCTTCAGTCGATCCTGGCCCGGATCAATGAGGTCCGCGATGAGCTCGACGAAGCCGACGAAGAGATCCAGTCCCTGTCCACCGAGCGTGGCGGAATCCGCAGCGATCTGGATCGGCTCATCGGAGAGGAACAGTCCTCGGGATGGCGGATGGAACGTCAACTGCTCCTGGAACAGATCCGGGGCCATGCCCGGCAATGGGTCATTCGAACGCTGGTCCAACAACTGCTGGAATCGGCGCAGAGCAAATTCGAGAAGGAGAGGCAGCCCGGCGTCGTCCGGCATGCGGAGAGATTCTTCGATCGGATCACCGGCAACCGGTACCCTCAGGTCTACGCTCCCCTGGGCGAACGGACCATCATCGTCACCGAAGGCGCGGGTCACCGCAAATCGCCGGACGAGTTGAGCCGGGGCACCCGGGAGCAGTTGTTCCTGTCGTTGCGTTTCGGATTGATCCGGGAACTTGGCCTGCGGACTGAGCCGTTGCCTGTCGTCGTGGACGAAGTGCTGGTGAACTTTGACCCGGACCGTGCCCTGCGGGCGGCCCGGGCGTTTGTGGAATTGTCGCGGACCAACCAGGTCCTGGTCTTCACCTGTCACCCGACAGTCGTTGAATTGTTCCAAGAGGCGGCCGGAGAGAAGAGCCCGGACCTGATCCGGATCGCTTAGGACTTCGTACCGCTGGCGCTCAGTTTGGACAGGGCCAGCTTTGGCAACCAGGAAAGGAAAACGCCCGGCAGGAGTTCGGAGGCAGGCGGCTCACGGATCTGGAGGTCAGCACCCGGATGTAGGAAACAACCGAGTTGACATTGGGTGTCAATAACCTGTTCAATGCTGTTCCCGACGAGAACACGGTTGGTCAGTCGCGGAGTGGGCGACTCGAAGATACCGCTGGCAATTTAATCATTGACCCGCCGGGCCTCTTCGTTTTCTCGCGCCGGTCTGCCCCGTTCGGCTTCAACAGTGAATTTCTCTACGCTCGCGACAGTGTCCGGTGGAACTGATTGTAAATGTGAACGTGGAACGGAGGAGTTGAAGCGGATGACGAAAATGAAGAAAAAAATCACATCTCTCGCCATCTTGGTGTTCGGATTGCAGGGCACGGCAGCAGCCCAGGATTCCATCTATTCGGCATCCGGAGATCTCGTCTTCGCCAGCAAGTACATCTGGCGCGGGCTGCGGGCAACCAATGACTGGAGCCTGCAGCCGGCGATGACCCTGGGAGTCGGCGGCTTCTCTGCCAATGTCTGGGGGACGATGGACTTGACCGCCGTAAACCCAGGCGATTCCTTGCCGATCCAGCCTGGCGACGGCCTGAAGGGGAAGTTTTCCGAAGTCAATTACGTCTTTTCCTACGATCACTCTCTTGAAGGCGCTACGGTCAGCGTCGGCACCATCACCTATGCCTTTCCCGACAGGTCCGATTCGCTGCCTTCCACCACCGAGATCTACGGGGGTGTGAGCCTGGATTCCGCGCCTCTGGCTCCTTCGTTCACCCTCCACGTGGATCTGGATGAGACCCAAGCCGGCGGTGGAAGCGCCGGTATGTACTTTCTGATCGCAGCCGGACACAGTTTCCCCCTCCAGCACGACGTCCTGTCCAGTTTTGACCTGTCCGCCACCGTGGCGCTGGTAAACGCCGGGTACACTGACTTCTTTTATGGTGTCAGTGCGGGCGGTTTCCACGATGCCGGTATCACCGCGACGCTTCCCATCACCATCAACGACAACTGGTCCGCCGGGTTTTTCGTCACCTATAGCGCTCTCCTCGGCAAGCAGATTCGGGACAGTCAGCTTCAGGATCCGCGGGAACCGCCCAAAGCCACCGGCGCCGATCTGGCCGACACGCTCTGGGGTGGGTTCAGCCTGAGCGTCTCCTTCTAGCGAAAAAAGCCGTCACGGCATTCGACCGGATCTGCATCGCGGAGGGACCGGAGTGAACTGACGATTTCCGACCTTCGGTCAAAGTTCCAGCTTGCCGTCGAAGACCATGTCCTTGAGCTTGAACTTCTTGGACACCTTGCGGCCCATGAGCCGGGTGACGAACTCGATGTTCTTTTCCTTCACGGTGATGGGATTCGAGGTGGGGCGCGGAAAGACGAAGATCAACTCGAAGCCGGACTGCCCGGTTCGTGCGTTCAGAAGGTGTACCTGGTCCTTTCGCATCTGGACGGCCTGGAGCGCAATCGGCTCGCGGCCCTTGACCTTGAGGAACGATTCGGACCTGAGCCTTTCTACGACGGCCTGCTGCCGATCGGGAGGAATCCGGGTCATGCGGGCCGGCAGCCCGGAAACGCCGATGATGATGTAGTTCACTTCCGGAGTCAGGAGCTCGGCCAATTCGGCTGTCGGCTCCGCCTGATCGCCGAACTGGGCTCGCGCGAAAGCCTGCTTGATGGGAAGGGCGCTGTACCATCGCAGCGTCAGATTCATGGCGGGGGGAAAGCCCCTGCCCATGCCGCGGCCGCCGAACCCTCTGCCGCCGCCTCGACCTCCGCCGAAACCGCCACCGCCGCCGCCGAGACCTCCACCGGAGCCGAAGCCGCGCCCCGACCGGTTGGGGCCGTCGCGGCGGCCCGTTCTCATGGTGGTTCCCGTGACGCCCCGGGGCCGCTGCAAGCTGACGGTCATTTCTTTCGCCCAGGGAGACTTGTTGAGCATCCGCATCACTTCCTTCTCGGACCAATCGGAGTACGCGGATTCCTTCCAGAATTTTCGGGGCCAGACCGGGGCGGTGGTCAGCAACAGGATGCAGGAAACAAGCAGGATCGATTTCCTCATGAGTGAACCTCGATTTTCAGTGGACGGCCACGAATTCAGACCCCATCGGGGACGATCTGGAAGTCCTCAGCCAGACGATGGCCCTGAGATTCAGCGAAGCGCACCTCCACCACGATCCGGTACTTGCCATGACCGAGCTGTTGTAACGGAAGCCGTGCATTGACGCTGGCGGCACTGTCAAATCCCCCGGGAAGGTCCTTCCATGCTCCTTCGTATATGTTCGTTCCCCCGGCGTTCAGAATCAAGATCCTGTATTCCCCGCCACCGTTGCCGGCGGTTTCCACCTGGCCGTGCACGTATAGGGTCTCGTGCCGGTGGAAGCGGGCCCCGACCCGGGGAATCAGAACCCGGGCTCCAATTTCCAGGGGATTGACGATCTCGGCCACCTGCTGGCCCGTCTTGATCCGGTAGCGGGACTGAGTCGTCGATTCCTCCAGCTTTCCGGCCAAGACCAGGGAGCTGGACCGGACCTCGCGGCGGGACGGAAGGTCCAACCGGTGGTCCATCTGGGACAACAACCCGGACCGGTTGTCCCTGAGCAGCACCCGGAGCACGTACTGGCCGGGTCCCAGGACCAGTAGGTTCTGGTAAACGAAGCGAGTCTCCTTCTCCCCCTCGTTGCGGCGCCGGATTTCCACCCGGTCCCGGAGTCCGGCCCGCGCCACACCCTTCAGGTCGCGCGCCAAGATGATCACCTCCAGATTGAGCCGTCCGGATTCCGTGAAGGACGGGAATTCGGTGCGATCGAACGCCGCCAGGACGGGAACCCGAAACCCTCCCTCGAAGCCGGGGAAGTATTCCGCCGAGATCTCCACCGGAAATTCGACCTTGGGGTCACCCTCCAGGACGGTCTGGAGCAGCTTGAATTCCCTTTCGGGATTGCTCAAGGCGGCGTATGGCTTGTCCGCATAGTAACCCTGCCGGTAGGCCAGGTGGAGTCCGGGACGGCTGACGGTGACCTCGACCTTGCGGAACCGGCCGTCGCGGGGCGGGGCGGGAGCGTAGTAGCCCAGAAGGTAGTAGTGGCTCGAATCCTCCTGGGCCTGGCGGAAGATCTTCCCCAGGTCGTTGTCGTCCAGGAGCACCGCACCGCCGGTATCGGCGGCCAGGGTGATCAGCCCCTCGCGGGACTGGCTGAGCCGGACCAGTTGATTGAGGTCCGCCCGGCCCGTGAAGATGCCCTGTCCCCCACCCGAACGCTGCGCTCCGCCCCCGGGGGAGAGGGCCACCAACCCCCGGGCGTCGACGGCATAGATGCTGATATTGGCCCGATTGCAGAGATCCGCGGTCCAACGGAGCTGGTCGTCGTTCTCGATCCCGCGGCTGGTGAGTCCGGCGGAGAAATAGACCAGGGCCTTCCTTCCGGGAACGTCCCGGAAGGCATCGGCGATGGCCTGGATGGCGCTGAGCTGGTGGTTGCTCTCGAACAGGGCGAACTCGGTCTCGTCAGCCAGAAACTCCCCGCCGGCGGCCGCGTCCGAGTCCTCATCCGGCAACGAGACGTCGCTTTCCCGATCCCGTTGGGACAGGCCTCCCAGGACCCGGGACAATTCTCCGTGGTCGGAGGTGAAATCCACGAGCAGCTCGAGTCCCTGGTCGTAGGCCAGGACGGCGACAGCGTCTTGCGGCGTCAATTGCCGGTCCAGGAACCGGAGAGCCGACTCGCGCATCATCCGCGAGTCCTGGATGTTGGCGTTGGAGAAGTTGAAGAGGACGATCAGGTAACGCTTCTCGGGCGTGGCCGGATAGTCCTCGCCGGGTCCGGTGGGAGAGGTCGCGGGCGCGGTCTCGGGTTCGGCCCGGCGGACGGCGACGCGCTCGCTGGTGAGCGGCAGGAACACCTCTTGAAAGTACCCGATCTTCTGCGAGACTCCCTCCTCGATCAGGGTGAAGTCCTCCGCCTTGAGGCCCCGGACGGGGCGCCCGTCCGAATCCCGGACCTGGACGTCCACCAGGATCAGATTCGTCCTCACCCGGAAGCGGATGGGGGAGTCCTGGCTCCACAGGACGTTCCAGGCCAACAGACAGGCGATGGCGGAAGCGACCAACCGGGCCGGGTGCCGGACGCCGGACGCGGACCGGTTCGGACAGTGTCTGGTACCAGTTGCGGCAGTTCGCTTCATTCGCACTTGGAAACCATGGCGTCAGAACATGAATCTCAGGCGCAACTGGATCCGCCGCATCTGTGAGACCGACGTGATCTGCCCGAACCCGCGGGAGTTCACGATGGTGTTCAACCCAGTGTAGTTGACATGATTCAGCAGGTTCGTGGCATCGGCCTGCAGGATCAGCCGCATCCCTTCACCTCCCACCGGGATGGACCTGGCCAGGCTCAGGTCGATGGTCCAGGATCCCGGACCCTGGATGGTGTTGCGTCCGGCGTCCCCGAAGCTCCCCGGGTCGGGAAGACGGAAGGCCGCGGTATTGAACCAGGCTCCGGTGGAGCGTTGGGAAGCGGACAGCATGACGGGAAGCCCCGTCACGCTGGCCCGCTCGCTGGCCTGGGAGGCGCTGCCGCTGTTGTTGATCTGGTTGCCCAGGACGCGAGCCGTCAGGAAACGGCCGCTGTTGACCGTGAGACTCGTGTTGACAAACCAGTTGCTGAAGATGGAACTGAGGATTCCCCGGTCCCGGAGCCAACGGTGGCGGTCTCCGAAGGGGAGTTCATAGAAGCCGCCCAAGCGCAAGCTGTGGCGCCGGTCCAGGTTGGAGGGTCCCCACTCCGAGTTCAGGTCGTCGTCGTTTTGGGCCACCACGCGGCCGCCACCCGAAAGCGTGGCCGCGTTGTCCAGCGACTTGCCGTACTCGTAGCGGAGGTTCAGCGTGAAGCCGGACCGCACCCGCCGCACCGCCAGCACCTGGAGGCCGTGGAAATAGGAGGAAGCCCCCGGAGTGAGAAACAGGAACTGGGCCGTGTACTGGATCCGTTGAACCCCGTCCAGGAGCCTGTTGGGGGCTCGGAGCAGTTCCAGACCGGTCCCCCGCGAGCCGGCGTACCCCAGGCTGAGGAAGAAGTTGCGGGGGAGCGCCTGTTGCAGGCTCAGATTCCAGGTCTGCACCGTGGGCAGGCGGAAGTGGGGGTCCACCGCGTAGGTATTGGGGACGTCCTCCTCAAGGTCGCTGGAGAATGCCGATTCGATGGGAAGAAAGTCTTGTCCGGCCACCGTTTCCTGGATCGCGAATCCGAAGGGAGGCTGCGAGAGCAGCTCTCCGGCCAGGGCGCCGTAGGACTCGTGGGGATGGAAGATTCCGTAGTTGGCCCGGAGGACGGACGCCCATTGGCCGGATCTGAGCCGGAGGGCCAGCGCGACCCGCGGGGCCAGGTTGTTGCGGTCATCCCGGATCAGCCCTCGCGGAACGATTCCCGAATAGGGTCCCTGGCTTCCTGGAAATACCGTCGCCGCCGCCTGGAACCCGGGCGCCACATCCAGGTTGGCCATGCGGTCGTACAACTCCACCCAGGGCGCCACGTATTCGTAGCGGAGGCCCCACTGGAGGGTGAGCCTGGAGTGGATTCTCCAGTTGTCGTTGATGAAGAGGGAGTACTCCGGGGCCCTCAGGTAGTGGTCGCTGTTGCCGTACTGAATCCGGCTGCTCTGGGCCAGGCCGAGCAGGAAGTCGGCGAAGTCGTAACCGGTCCCTGACACGGGGCGGCCCGAACCGTAGGCGCTGGTGGCCACCCCGGCGAAGATCTGGACCCCCGCTCCTTCCGGGTTGCCCAACTGATTCCGCCGGTTCCAGGCCACCTCTCCGCCGATACGGAAATGGTGCCCCGCGAAGGTCAACTGAAGAGAGTCGCTCACCGAATGCGTCTCCCGGATGTTCAAGTAGGAGCTTCCATCGGAGAGCGACGTGTAGTTGGTGAACTGAATCTGGGGGAGGCCGAAATCGATGGGGGCCATCGACGTGTTCCGGATGCCCAGATCGGAGCTCGCGTTGGATTGAAAGGCGAACGGGTTGAGCCGGCGGCTCCGGTTCCGGTTCCAACGAACCCGCACGGTGTGCAGCAGGCCGCCCGCCGTGGTTTGAATCAGATTCAGCGAAAGGTTCTGTCCTCGCTCGCTGCCCCGTCCGTAAAGGGCCGGAAAAGCGTTGAATTCATCCCGGTCGCTGCGGTTGAAGTTGTAACCTCCCGTCAGGCGCAGCGAGTCGGAAAGGGAGTGGAAGATCCGGGAATTCAATCGGTTTCCGGCAATGCCCAAGGGTTCCGTGTTCAAGTAGTTGAGATAGGGATCGCTGCGGTTGGGGAGGGGAAAGAAGGCAAGCAGCGATTGGGATACGGGATTGAGCCGGTCACTGGGAAGCGATGCCCCGGCGTAGGCTCTCCCGCTGGTGGGATCGAATACTCGGACCGGTTCGCCCGCCAGTGGACCGGATCGATAGGTGGTCCGGGAAAAGTCCCCTTGCCGTTCCGCGGCTGTGGGAACCGATGCGTACTGGGTTCTCAGTTCGTCCCCCCAGTTGGCGTTGAAGTCGACGAAGAAAAACGAACGGCGGCGGCCGAAAAAGGATCTCCTCGACGAATCGTCCTGACCGGAAAGGGGGCCGCCTGCGGACACACCCGCGTTCCAGGAAACGTAGTCCGGGTCCGGCGTTTCTCCACCGTCCAGGGAATAGGGTTTCGCGTCCAGCGCCGATCCGGAGAATCCCATGGAAACGGAGCCCTGAACCCGGTTGACGCGGCCGCCGGCAATGCGGGCTCCCCGGAATCCGCCCCGGCCGCCGCGCCCGCCGCGGCCCATGACGGCGCCCATGATCTGACTCTCGCTGGCGCCGAAGCCGCCTCCCTGGCGGAGCGAAGCTCCTTGGATCAACACCTCTTCCGTGGTTTCCTCCAGACTCCTTTCCCGGCCGCCGAAGCTCTGTTGACCCCCGATGCGGATCTCTTCGAATGGATCCTCTTCAACGTCGTTCTGGCGTCGCGGCCGCCGTTGCCTCGCAGGCACGGGACTGGCCTCGGCCTTGAAGAAGTCCTTCTCGAACTCCAGGCCCCACTGATATCCCTTCCACGTCTGGGAGGTCTCGATCTCGATCCCTCCGCCGAAGCCCATCCTGCCGCCGCCTCCTCCTCCACGGCCCGGGCGGTCTCCTCTTCCAAACCCACCCCGCCGCCCGAAGCCGCCCATGGTGACTGTGGCCGTCTGGAACCGGGGCACGGTGATCCCCTGGTTGGAGTCGAGAGCCAGATTCAGGGTGAGGCGGGCGTCGCTGATGAATACGCCGGCTGAGAAACGAATCCGGACCCGGAGCGGCATGGCGGTCTCAGGGTCGATCCAGATGCGGGCCTCCCGAACCTTCAGGCCACGGATCTTGGGCTCGGTCTTCACCTCGACGGCGGGCCGTTCGTCCACCTGCCCGGGGCCTACGATCTCCGCCTTCCTGAGGAAATCCCGAGAGGTGAGGATGTCGAGGCCTTCCAGGGGACCGAGCGCATTCATGAAACGTCCGCCCCGGCGGCGGCGGGAGGTTGGGTCCATGGGCTGGCCATTGCGCGTCAGGCTCAGGATCTCCTTCTTGAACTCTTCCGTGCTTCCCAGGTAGTGGCGTTCCCGGGAATCGAACCGTTGATTTCCGAAGGGCGTATTGGCAACGGTCCGGTTCTCCACCTCCACCGAGTAGCCCGACAGGAGCTCCTTTCTCAGCTCGAGCACGCGGGCGAGGCGTTCCAGGAGGTCCGGGTCCGGAGCTCCGGAACAGGGAATCAAGCAGAGCAGCGCCGCCACCGCCGGAACCACCCAGCGGTGGCGTTGCGTGTTGGATGAAGGATTGCGCATCATTCCTTGTCGTATACCAGAGTATGGTCCATGTCACCCCGGGGCGTCTTGAGCGTGACTTTCGTGGTCAGGGTCCTGCCGTCGTCCGAAAGGCTCCACCGTGTCTTCTGCTCGATCTTGAAGTTGCCCCTGGGAGTCTCACGTTCCTGGACCTGCTTGACTTCCAGTTCCGAGCCCTTCCACTTGGCCTCCACGGTTCCCACGCCCATGAAGGAGGTGACCTCCTGGGGGCCGGCGCCGGGCTTGAGCGTCATCTCGCGGGACTGGCCTCGTCCCCCTTCCTGGACGACGGTCAGAGTATCGTTGTCCTGCTGCACCGACAATCGCGGCGGGGCCATTGCAGCACCCCGGCCGCCACCGCGCCGGCCGCCTCGAAAGCCGCCCTCCCGTCCCCCATCGCCTCGTCCGCCGCCACCGCGGCCGCCGCCGCGGAATCCGCCGTCCCGTCCCCCGCCGCGTCCGCGTCCGAATCGCGGCATATCGCTCTTGTCCTCGTTGAGGATCCAGCTCCCGGAGAAGTCCGGGGCCTGGGCCGCGAGGGAATGCGTCCCCACCCAGAACAACGCCAGAACCGCGGCAAACAATGGGACGATCCGACTCTGCTGTGACATTTCCGATCTACCTCCTCGAACATTTCCGAATGCGTGTTTTTCTCATGACTCTCATCTCTCCAGTACGCGGCAGCGCCGGGATTGTTTCGCTGCCGTTCCGCCAAGCCGGATTGACCGGTTCGGGGCGCCGGTGTTATTAGAGAAACACGCCCATGACACCTGAAATCGGATTTCTGTTTGTTCTTCTCGCGGTCATGGCA
>JAPOYZ010000238.1:0-3463 GCA_026706325.1 Candidatus Aminicenantota bacterium | reverse complement strand
TTCCTGACCGAAAAGCTTCCGGTCGATTTGACGGCCTTCCTGGGTCTGGTGGTCCTGACCCTGGCGGGATACGTCACGCCGGCTGAGGCTTTCACCGGCTTCTCGTCGCCGGCGGTCATCACCATGATGTCCGTTTTCATCGTCAGTGCCGGGCTTTTGCACACGGGTGTCGCCGACCGTGCCGGAGGAATCGTCTATTCGCTCGTCGGAAGCCGGGAGGTCCCCCTCATCGTGGTCTTGATGGCGATTGCGGGGGTGCTTTCTGCTTTCATGAACAACATTGCGGCGACGGCCGTTCTCATGCCGGCCGTGGGAAGCATCGCCTACCGGAGCGGGATTCCTCCGTCCCGGCTCTTCATGCCCCTTGCATTCGGGTCCATTCTGGGAGGGACCACGACCCTCGTGGGAACGCCTCCCAATATCCTGGCGGGGACCATAATGAGGGAGCGGGGACTGGAGCCCTTCGGTCTCTTCGATTTTACTCCAGTCGGCTTGGCCCTCCTGGCCGCCGGGATCCTGTTCATGGTGACCGTGGGCCGAGGGTTGCTTCCCCAGCGCGAGGTGGGCCCCGTCACCGACGAGTCATCCCATTTGTCCCAGGTCTATCAGTTGCACGAACGGCTGTTCTCGATCCGGATTCCTCTCCAATCCCGGCTGGCTGGAGTCTCGCTGGGAGAGTCGCGGCTCGGAACCGCCCTGGGGATCAAGGTCGTGGCCATCTTGCGGGACGGGACGAAACGGGTCGAACCGGAATCCGGCACGCTTCTCGAGGTCGGAGACGTGCTGCTGGTGGAGGGAAAGCGGTCGGATCTTCAGGATCTGATGAGAGTCCGGGACTTGAAGATTCAGCAGACCACGGCCGGCCAACTGCCGCGGCCGGTGAAGGGAGTGACCGGAGTTCGGCTCGGCTTGCCGGACGATTCCGAACTGTTGGGGAAGAGCCTGCTTGAAGTTCGTTTCCGGGAACGCTTCGATGCCGTCGTGGTGGCCATCCATCGGGGTGGCGAATACCTGAGGGATGATTTGGCAAAGAGGAAACTCCTCCCGGACGACGAGTTGTTGGCGCTGGGCGCCCGGGCCCAACTGGAGAGACTGCGCTCCCAAAGTGCCCTGCGGGTCAGGGAAGTGGGATTGTCCGTGCTGAAAAACGTATGGGATCACCTTTTTGTGATCCGGGTTCCCAAGGGATCCGCCCTGGTGGGCACGACGGTCGGAAACAGCCGGATCGGCGAGTTGGCGGGGGTCACCGTGGGAGCCGTCATCCGCGGAGGCATGACCCATCTGGGCGTGTTCGCGGATACCGAGATCCGGGAAGGCGACGGCCTGTTGGTTTCGGGGAGTGCAGACCAGATCGTGCAGCGGCTCGGTGCGGGTGACGTGGAGATCGATCCCGGTGCCGGAGGAATCTCCCTGGAAACGGACGACGTGGGCCTTGCCGAAGCGGCATTCGCGCCGCGCTCGTCCCTGGTGGGCCGCACCCTCAAGGAAGTGAAGTTCCGGGATCGATTCGGCCTTCACATCCTGGCCGTCTGGCGGGAAGGACGGCCCATCCATTCGGATCTGGCGAATCTTACCTTCCGTTTCGGCGATGCCCTTCTGCTGCAGGGACCCTGGGACCGGATTCGAAATCTGGGGCTCGACCCCGACCTGGTCCTGTTCTCCCGGGCAGAACGCCGGCCGCGACGGACTCACAAGGCCCCGCTCGCCCTGGGCGGATTGCTGGTGATGGTCGCCATGGTCATCAGCGGATTCCAACCCATCCACGTTGCGGCTTTCACGGCGGCGAGCCTGGTTCTTCTGTTTCGTACTCTGACCATGGAGGAGGCTTACCGCGCCATCGAGTGGAGGGCCATATTTCTGGTGGCGGCGGTGTTGACGTTCGGGTCGGCGATGGAGCGCACGGGAGCGGCATTGTTGCTGGCCGATACCGTGACCGGATTCGCGGGCCCTTGGGGCGAATATGGAATCCTTGCCGCCTTGGTGCTGCTGACGAGCCTGATGAGCCAGTGCCTCGACGGCGCTCCCGCGGTGGTGCTGCTGGCCCCGGTGGCGCTGAACGCCGGGACCCAATTGGGACTCGACCCGCACACGATTATGATGTGCGTCAGTTTGGCCGCATCGGCCGCTTTCATGACCCCGTTCAGCCACAAGGCCAACCTCCTGGTGATGGGGGCAGGCGGGTATCGAAGCATGGACTACATCCGGGTCGGGACGCCACTGACGGTGGTGATTCTGATTCTGCTGGTTTTCCTGGTACCGATCTTCGCTCCTGCGGGGTAGCGCAGGAATGTCCGACAGAGATTCGCGAACGCGATTGGCCTGGATGCTCCTGGCCTTGCTTGCCGCGCTGAGCCTGGTCCTGGGAGCCCTCATTCTGAACGGCTCCAGGAGCGACTGGGGACCCGTCGATCATCCCCGGTTTTCCACCATGGAGCGGAGCGGGTGGAATTGGGAGAGCAATGACCCCCTCCTGGCCTGTGTCTGGCTGGTCGGAACGATGCAGATCGCGTTGTATCTCTGTCTCCTGGGTCTGGGGCTGGCAGGAAAGAAGGGTTCGGGCCCGCTGCGAGTTGCCCTGTTGCTGGGCGGCCTCCTCCACGCCGGAATCTTTTCCTGGATGGTTCTGGCCCACGTCCATCCCGTCGCGCCTTCTCTCTGGTCCTTCCCTCCGCCGACCGTGGTGATGGTTTTCTTCCTCTGGATCCTGCCGCCCATCTACTTCGTGATCCTGTACGTCGTCAGCTTCGACCGTTGGATCTTGACGGAGGAGGCCCACCGCGATTTTCTCCGGCTGGTCCGATCCCGAGGAGGGAAGGGGAGAGGGTGATGGATCTCTCCCGAAGCTCGGTGATCCTGCTCTTCGTGGGCTTGTACATGGTGATGTGCATCGCCGTCGGCCTTTGGGCTCTGAGCCGGACACGCTCCACCCGGGATTTCTTCATGGCGGGGCGGGATCTGGGCGTCTGGGTCACCGGCCTGGCCGTCTTCTCCAGCACCATGAGCGGGTTCGGATTCGTGGGGGGCCCCGGGCTGGTCTACCGGATGGGAATGACCTCCGTCTGGATGGTGATGTCCATTCCCCTGGGCTACGTCCTCTGTTTCGCGCTGCTGGCCAAGCGGATCCGGCTTCTGGCCGAGCTCAGGGAGCCGGTCTCGCTGCCCGATGCGGTGGCGGCGCGATACGGCAGCGAGGGATGCCGGTTCCTGGCCGCTCTCGCCATTCTCCTGGGGGTGATGGGGTACCTGGCGACCCAGATCCTGGCCATGGCCACGGTTCTCCGGGACCTGGTTGCAGGCGCCGGCCTCGGCGTTTTCAGCATGGAGGCCTGCGTGGCCTTCTCCTGTGCGGTGCTGGTCTTCTATTGCGTGACGGGCGGCATCATCGCCTCGGTCTATACGGACCTGGTCCAGGGACTGGTGATGGTGGCCGCCGCCGTGCTGGTCTTCCTGGCTACGGCCAACG
>JAPOYZ010000493.1 GCA_026706325.1 Candidatus Aminicenantota bacterium | reverse complement strand
AGGTGGCGAAGCTGCTGGAGACGTATCGGCAGCAGGGCAGATATCGACGTCGCCGCCACCCCATCCCCCAACTGGACGGAGTCCTGTATTCCCTGCGAGAGCAACGCTCGAACTCGTTGGTTTCCTAGACTCGCCCGAACTCCGACCGTCGAATCCGCCACCGCGGGACGGAACAACTCAGATTACTGGATCCGCCCGCCAGACTGAATTCGTCCCTTAAGCGTGTGGATGGTCCTCCGGATTTTCATCCATGCACAGGAGGTCATTGCTTCCCTCCCGGACACTCCCGGACAGGTTTCTACAGTTTCCCCCGAAATCGAGACTGTCCCTTGTTATCCGCTTGTTATCCGCGTATCCGGGGGGGACTCGCTTACTTCTCAGACCTGGGGCCGACGTCGGGGCGGTCGTCGTTTACGAATCCGTCCCTGTTGGGCATTCGGACGCCGGGGAGCGTCTGCCGGTTCATCTCTTCGTTCTCGGCCACGATTTCGTTCAGATGCAGAACGTACGCCACGACGGCATAGACGTGGTCGTCGGTCAGGATGCCCGGATTGTGGAAAGGCATGGTGCGGTTCACGTAGTCCCAGAGCGTCGTTGCGTAGGGCCAATAGCTGCCGACCGTCTTCAAGGGCTTGGCGGTCACGAGGCTTCCTCCCCCGCCCACCAGCGCCGACGACTCCCCGCCCTGGCCCGTCGTGCCGTGGCATTCCGAGCACCGGCGGGCATAGACTTCCTTGCCCTCGGCGGCGGTGCCGCTGCCGTCAGGAAGCCCCGTTCCGTCCGGAAATATCGTAATGCTCAAGGCCTTGACCTCGTCCGCCGTCGGTGTGCGCCCGACCTTGTACGTCGGCGACTGGGCCGCGCCGGCACCCACCAGCAGACCGGCCAAGACGAACACCGGCCAGTATCCTCTGCCGCGGTCAGACATGGGTCACACTCCCGTCGCCGGCGATCTTCCAGGACTTGATGCCGTTGTTGTGGTAGTCGGAGTTCGGGCCTCGCACCTCCATCAGAGCTTCCACAGTCGGTTGGACGTAACCCGTCTCGTCCGTGGCCCTGGAAAGGATCACCGCCGGTGTACCGTCCCAGGTCCAGGGCAGACGAAAGCGGGTGAATGCGATCCGGTGACGCGGTTCCTGCAAGGCTGCGTCGGTCCACGTTGCTCCGTTGTCGGTGGAAACCTCCACCCGCTCGATCAATCCCCGGCCCGACCACGCCAGCCCGGTGATCTCGACAAATCCCGGTCCCGCCAACTTCTGCCCTCCGGAGGGGCGGGTGATCACCGATTTGGCCTCCATCGCAAGGCTGAATTGCCGGGCCTTGCCGTTGGCCAGAACGTCAGTGTACTTCGACGTCTCTTCCCGTCCCATGGCAGGCTGGTCCGCCAACATCAGCCGCCGGACCCATTTGACGTTGATGTTCCCCTCGTGACCGGGCACCACCAGGCGCAGCGGGTACCCCTGCTCCGGACGGATCGCCTCTCCGTTCTGCCCGTAGGCGAGGATCACGTCGTCACGGCACTTGTCGAGCGGCAGGCTGCGGTGCATTTTGCAGGCGTCGGCTCCTTCCGCGATCAGCCACCTGGCTTCGGGCTTCACGCCGACCTCATCCAGCAGGACCGACAGCAGAACTCCCGTCCATTCGCTGCAGCTCGCCATGCCGTGGCTGATCTGTGCGGTGGAACCCTTGTTCGTTTTCCATTCGCCGCGGCTGTTGCCGGAACACTCGATGAAGTGGATCCGCGACACCGAGGGGAAGGTCTTCAACTCGTCCATGGTGAGAATCAATGGACGTGCCACCAGGCCGTGAATCAACAGGCGGTGCTCGGCGGGATCGATCAGGGGAACTCCCGCGTGATGGCGCTCGAAGTGCAGCGAGGAGGGCGTGATGATCCCGTGGGAGTCTTGGAGCGGCGTCCGCGTGGAGCCGGCTTCAGGGTATTTCGAGAGCGACCCCTTCCGGATGGACTTTTCGAACGGCGAGCGCTCGCCATACTCATCCGGCGGCTTGCCGGTGCGTTTCACTCCGCCCCCGGCTGGCGTGTCCGCCGAGTCCGAACACGCCAAAAGAGCGCCGCCGACCGCCGCGCCGATACTCAGAAATTTTCGCCGGCTGGCTTCACCAGAGCTTCTGCCAGGTTTCTCGTCTCCCATGACACTCTCCTCCCGGATCCCTCAAACCGGGGTCATCGTCTCCGAATCGGGCGAAAGTGCAGATTCCACCGGCTGCGCTGGCCACTCGAGCCGCGCCGGAGCCTCAACCCAGTCCGGAGATTCGCAGTACCATGACCCGATTTTCTTTCTCGTCCGTCACGTAGACGAAGCGGCTGTCGGGTGAAACCTGTATGTCGATGGGCTTCTTCCCCACTTCGACGGTCCGCACCTTGTTCAGCTCGGGACTCAGTATGGAAATCGTTCGGCTCCCGCTCTCCACCACGAAGACGTAGCCCTGGTCGTTCACGGTCAGGGAGAAGGGTTGCTCGCCCACCCGAACCCGGCGCGTCTCCTCGATGTCGAGCAGGTCCACCACCGAGAGATCGTTGGTCCCGCTGTTGGCCACCAGCAGGCGTTCGCCGTCGGGAGTCAAGACGATGCCGTCGGGACCGATTCCGACCGGGATCTCCTTGATCACGCGTCCTTCGTTGGCATCGATCACATAGAGGTCGTTGGAGCCGGCACAAGGAACGTACAACTGCTCGCCCAGGGGAGAGATGGCAGCCACCAGCGGGCGCACGCCCACTTCCACCGACTTGGTGACCCGGTGGGAAGCCGTATCGATGAAGTCGACGCGTCCGATGCGGCCCCGGCCGTAATTGGCCACGTAGATCGTGTGCCCCCGGGGAGACACCACCACGTCCGTGGGCATCCCGCCCACCTTGATGTCATCGGTGATCCGGTAGGTCCTTCCGTCCACCACCTTCACAAGACCCGACTGGTAGTTGGTGACGTAGATCCGGTCGCCGCTGGGCGAAATGGCGATTCCCAGCGGTTTGAAGCCGGCGTAGAAGGTCCTTTCCTCCCGGTTGGTGAGCGTGTTCACGATGGAGACCTCGTCCGAGGCGAAGTTGGTCACGAAGAGGTAACGCCCGTCTTCGCCCAGGACGGAGAAGTTGGGCGCCTTGCCGACTTTGACCTTCTTGACCTGACTCACCTGAACCGACGAGGCGGCCAGAGGCAGCAGGCAAGCGGCGATGACCCAAAATCCGATGGTCTTCCTGATTTCGTTCATGATTCCCCCACGATCGATTTAGGAACCGTGCCGGCTTTCCCGCGTCGTTGCCGGCAGGCTCGAACCGTATTCTTCATCAAGAGCGCGATGGTCAAGGGGCCGACGCCCCCCGGCACCGGCGTCACCGCCGCGGCCCATCCCGGCGCGGCTTGGGGGTGGACGTCGCCCACCAGCACCGAGCCCCTCTTGTCGAACGCCGCCAGTTTGCGCGAACCATCGCCGAAAAGGCGAATGACCTCGTCCCGGTCCCGGAGCAGGTTGACTCCCACGTCGACGACGACGGCGCCCTTCTTGATGTAGTTCCGCGTGAGTAGAGCCGGCCGGCCCACTGCGGCGACCAGAATATCGGCGCGGCGGCAGACCCGGGGCAGGTCCCGGGTCCGGGAATGGCAGACGGTCACCGTGGCATGTTCCTGGAGCAGCAGAAAAAACATGGGCTTGCCCACGATATTGCTCCGTCCCACGACCACCGCATCGGCCCCCCGGAGGGGGATCCCCTCGCGGAACAGCAACTCCATGATTCCCTGCGGCGTACAGGGCACCAGGCCCGGATTTCCGGAGCAGAGTCTCCCCGTATTCACCGGGTGGAACCCGTCCACGTCCTTGTCCGGCCGAACCGCCATCAGCGTGCGCTCGGTGTCGATGTGGGAGGGCAGGGGCATCTGCACCAGAATAGCGTCGATCCGGTCCGTTTCGTTGAGCCTGTGGACGACCGCCAGCAACTCTTCGGTGGTGGTCTCCGCCGGGAGCTCCACCGCTTTCGAATGCATTCCCAACTCCCGGCAGGCCCGGGACTTGCTGGCCACGTAGAAGCGCGAGGCCGGATTGTCCCCCACCAGGACCGTGGCCAGACCCGGAACCACGCCGCCCGACGTCAGCGTCCGGATCTCCTGCGACAGTTCACTCTTGATCTGGGCGGCGACCTTCTTGCCGTCCAGCAGACGGGTCTCCATGAGCTACCTCGGTAGATGAATCATACCAATTGAAAGGGCTGCGTCTCCATCCCGGGGAAAGGAGCCGCTCATCGCAGGAGAATGTGGGTCAAGGGAACAGCCGGTGGAGCATCCTGGGAAAGGGAATGGTCTCCCGGACGTGGGGAATCCCGCAGATCCAGGAGAGGACCCGTTCGATTCCCAGGCCGAACCCGGAGTGGGGCACGCTGCCGTATCTCCGCAAATCCAGGTACCAGGAGAGTGGTTCCACGGGGAGGCCGTGCTCCCGCACCCTTTCCATCAGGAGATCGTAGTCGTGGATCCGCTGGCTTCCCCCGATGATCTCCCCGTATCCCTCCGGCGCCAGCATGTCCATGCAGAGCGCCAAGTCGGGATTCTCCGGATCCGGTTCCATGTAGAAACCCTTGACGGCGGCGGGATAGCGGTGAACCATGACCGGCCGGTCGAACTGGGAGGAGACGATGGTCTCGTCGGTTCCCCCCAGGTCCGCTCCCCGGGGCGTCTCGCTACCCTCCTGCTCCAGCAGATCGAAGGCTTCGGCGTAGGTGAGCCTGGGAAACGGAGGAGTCACCTTCTTCAGCGGCCCCGTGTCCCTTCCCAGGATCGACAGCTCCTCCTCGCCTTCCCTCAGGGCTTCGGCCACCAGGTAGGAGACGAACTCCTCGGCCAGGACCATGATGTCGTCCAGATCGGCGTAGGCCACTTCCGGCTCCACCATCCAGAACTCCATCAGGTGCCGGCGGGTCTTGGACTTCTCGGCGCGGAAGGTGGGGCCGAAGCAGTAGACCTTGCCGAAGGACATGCAGGAGGCCTCGCTGTACAGTTGCCCGCTCTGGCTCAGGTAGGCCGGGGTGTCGAAGTACTTCACCGGAAAGAGATTCGTCGTCCCTTCGCACGCGACGGGAGTCAGGATCGGCGTGTCCACCAGCACGAATCCCCGCCCGTCGAAGAAGTCGCGGGCGGCCTTGATCAACTGATGCCGTATCCGCAGGATCGCGTGCTGCCGGGACGACCTCAGCCAGAGATGCCGGTGGTCCATGAGGAAGGAGGTCCCGTGCTCCTTGGGCGTGATGGGATAGCTTTGCGCGATCTGCACCACCTCCATCCCGCTGGCGTCCAGCTCGTAGCCGCCGGGCGCCCGTTTGTCCCGCCGGACCGTCCCGGTAATCTGCAGGGAGGATTCCTGGGTCAGAGCCTCGGCGGCCTCGAAGACTTCCGGGGCCACGTTTCCCTTGAACAGGACCGACTGAATCACGCCGGTTCCGTCCCGGACCAGGAGGAACCACAGTCGTCCCTTGTGGGTCTTGTTGTAGAGCCAGCCCTTGATGCTCACCTCGCGTCCCACGTGGGACGGAACGTCACGAATGTAGACCTGGGTCAGCATGAAACCCGCCCCGCAGCAGCCACCTGCGCCTCGACCAGAGCACGAATATAGGGGAACTCGGGAATCGTCTTCAAGGTGGCGGCGACCCGCTCCAGGGTGCCCGGAATGTAGGCTCTGTACGCCTCTCTCCCCAGTGCGCCAGCCTGGTACCCGAAGGTGCCCAACGCCTTCAGGAGTCTCTGAATGGCCGCGAGATGGAACTGGCGCCGGAACTGTCCGGCGTCCACCGCCGGGGCTCCTCCCTGCAGGTAGAAGTCCACGAGTTCCTCGACCTCGCCGGGAGGCAGATCGATGGAATCCAACAGGAGAGACACCAGATCGTACGCCTGGGGTCCGAGGCGGGCGTCCTGGAAGTCGATCATGTAGACCCGTCCCTCCTTCAGCATCAGGTTCCTGACCTGGTAGTCCCGGTGGCAGACGAACCGCTCGGCCTCGGCGAGCTCGCCGCAGAGCGCCAGGAACTCGGATGCGAGCTTCTCCCGCTCGACGCGGACGGAAGAGTAACCCTCCAGGAAGTGGCGCCGGAAGAACTGGAGCTCCCAGGTCAGTTTCTCCAGATCGAACGCCAGTTGCAGAACCGGCCAATCCGGATCCGCCGCCTGGGGCCCCTTCCGCTGGAGGACGATCAGGTGCCGGGCGGCCTGGCCCAGCAGCCGTCTCCGCTCCCGGGTTCCCGCCCCGCGCAGGCGCCGCTCCAGGGTCATGTCGCCCAGGTCTTCCTGCAGCACCACGCCCAGATCTCCGTCGACGGCGTGGATCCGCGGGATCGGCAGACCGATGCGGCGGAGCATCCGATAGACCTGAAGGTAGGTCGACTCAGCCGGGTCGAAGGGTTCTGGGTACAGGGTCAGGATGGCGGTCTCCGAGTCCGGGACCCCGCACCTGAAGTATTCGCGGGTGGAAGCGTCTCCCTTCAGCTTCCGGATTCCCCAGGCTCCGGCGCCCGGAAGCTCCTTCTCCAGAAACCGCTGGACACCCTCGTCGAAGTGCATGGCTCAAGCTCACTCTACCGCAGCGGGGTGGCCCTCTAAGGGACCGTTTCCTTTCCCGGCCAGGGTCCTTCCAGCGGCCAGGTCCAGTAATCCGGATCGGTCTCGCCGGTGGGCCGAAGCGGCGCCGGGAAGGGGGGTGTCACCACGACGTTGGACAGCCGGGTCCCCGCGGGAATCCCCACCTCGCCGGCGACGATCGAGTCCCGCAGCCGGCAACGGGAGCCCAGGCGGGCGCCGTCCCAGATCACGCATCGCTCAAGAGAGGTCCCCTCCGGGACCCGGACGCCGCTCCCCAGAACCACGCTCCGGCAATTCTTCCCGCCGGAATGCTCCGGAAGCCCGTTCAGACCGCTTCGGGCAAGCAGTCCCATCGACTTCTCCAGGTACCGTTCGGGGGTGCTGCACTCGAACCAGTGAGCCCGGCTGACAAATCCCATGACCGGTCCGCGCCGGGCCACCAACGGTTCGTAGATGTGCTTGACCAGGTCCGAGGGGCCCTCCGGAATCAGGTCCAGAACGGCGGCGGAGAGGATCTGGACGCCGGTGAACACGTAGCCGGGCCCGTCGGCCCGCCCCGGCAGATCCTGGCCGAAGGCTCGAATCCGCCCGTCTTCGGCCAGGAAGACGGGCCGGAAGGGATCTTCCGGTTTCCGCGGCACCAGGACCAGGGTCGCCAGCGCGCCGCTCCGGCGGTGGGCGGCCAGAACCGGACCCAGATCCTGTTCGAAATAGATCTTCCCGTTGCAGACCACGAAGGGCTCCGCCCCCCAGAAATTCCGGACCCGCCCCACGGCACCGGCCGTGCCCAGGATCTCCGGTTCCGGTGAATAGCGCACCTTCGGAGTCACCCCCTCCAGCGCCCCGGTCACCGATCGGCCCAGGTGATGCAGGTTCACCACCACCTCCCGGATCCGCAGGGAATCCAGCAGGTCGAAGGCATAGCGGATCAGGGGACGGTTCAGGAGGGGGACGGCCGGCTTGGCCCGGAGCCAGGTCAGGGGCCGCAGCCGGCTGCCCAGCCCGGCCGCCAGAATCATTCCCTTCATTCCGCTCCCGGGGCCCCGAGGCCGTGCTCCCGATACAACTTGGGATAGCTCTCCCGAATGAATGACGCCGGGTCCCAACCCATGAGTTCCACCACCGCCCCAATCGATTCCTCCGGTCCTTCGACCTCCGCGAAGAAGCCGATGGGCGTCTCATCCAGCGCGACGGTGACTGTCCCCAATGGAAGTTCCAGGCTGTAGATCTCGCGAAACTTCCAATAGTGAAACGCCTTGCGGAGCCCCAGAAGCTCCAACAGCCTGATCAGGGCGGCGGCGTCCTCCACGCGGGTCTCGATCTCTTCCCGCAACTTCAGGAAGGCGTGCTCCCGGGCCCTTCCCTTGTAGGTCAGCAGGCACTCCCGGCCGAAGGTCCGGACCCGGAGGGCGGAATCGGCCTTTTCCAGTCTTCCATCGGGAAAGTCGAACAGGGTGTTCTCTTCCCGGAGGCGGGGTGTGCCGAGGCGAGCCCCGATCTCCCGCAGCCTGGAGCGCACGCCATCCAGGTCCTCCACCTCGAGAGGAACCTTGGCCTCGATCTCCAAGGGGCTCTCCTCCGGCATTCGTCGATCCTCTTCTCCCAGGAAGTCAGTAGAGCAGATAACGCCGCCGCACTTCGTCGAAAACCTCAAGTTGCGGCTGCCATTCCCGGGCCGCATCCCGGGGCGCGGTTCCGTTTTCCAATTGGAGCCGGAGACGGTCCGTGCCGCAAAGAATGTCGAAGGGGAGCTTCTCCGTTTCGTATTCGTAGGGCGGCGGTTTCCACTCGAAACTTCCGTCGCTCAACTCCCGATACAGATGCACCAGAACCAGTCCGGTCAGAAAGGGTTGGAACCGGGCTCTGTCGGTGACGTGGATCTGGATACCCCCCACCCGTTCGCCGGCCCATTTGTGAAAGGTGGGAATGAAATAGAGGGGCCGGAAGCGGGCTCCCGGAAGCCGGGCCGATTCCAGTTCCGCGGCCAGTGCCGGAGCCCGTATCCAGGGAGCTCCCGACAATTCGAAAGGTCTTGTGGTCCCCCTCCCCTCCGAGACGTTGGTCCCTTCCAGCAGGCAGAGGCCCGGATAGATCAGGGCGGTCTCCACCGTGGGCATGTTGGGAGAGGGCATGACCCAGGGCAGGCCCGTCTCCTCGAAATACATCTCCCGATTCCAACCCTGCATGGGGACCACCTGGAGCGGGCATCCCAACTTGAACTCCGAGTTCAGGTAGCCGGCGATCTCTCCCACGGTCATCCCGTGCCGGATCGGCAGCGGATGCAACCCCACGAAGGACCGGAAGGCAGGGTCCAGCACGGGACCCTCCAATTGGACGCCCCCGATGGGATTGGGACGGTCCAGAACCACGACCTCCTTTCCGGACTCTCCCGCCGCCTCCAGGACCAGGGCCAGGGTGTGGATGAACGTATAGTAGCGGGCTCCCACGTCCTGCAGGTCGAACACCAGGATGTCGGTTTCCGACAACATGGACCGCGTGGGCCGCCGGGTCTCTCCATACAGGCTGCGAAACGGAAGATTCGAGTCCGGGTCCCTGTAACCCTCCCACTCCACCATGTTGTCCTGGGTCTCGCCGTAGATTCCGTGCTGTGGGCCCATGACCGAAACCAGGTCGATCCCGGGATGATGCCGGAAGAGGTCGACGATATTGCGGAGGCGGGAGTCCACCGAGGCGGCGTGGGCGACGACGGTGACCCGTTTGCCGGCCACCAGGTCCAGGCGTTGTTCCAGAAAGAGGTCAAGACCCGTTCGAACCCGCATCAACCTTTGATTGCGTCTTGGAGCGAGTCAGGGAGGGGATAGTATTCCAGCTTCGCCGCCGACGGAATCAGTCCCATTTCGCGGGCCAAATCGAGAAAGGTTGCCAAGCCGCGGCGGCTGCTGCCGTCCAGGACGTAGTTGAGATTGAGCAGGTATTTTCGCATCTCCGCAAGCTCCAGGCCCAGGCTTCCGGCGTATCGCCGGGAAATGTCCTCCATCGACCGCAGTCCCCGCTCCCGGGATTCGTAGAAGAGGCGAAGCCGGTCTCCCAGCGTCACCTCCGGACGCACCGCCCAGACGGCGAAAACGAAGGGAAGACCCGTGAACCGGAACCACTCGGCGGCCAGATCGTAGACGCGGTGAGAACTGCCGGAGATCTGCAAGGCGGCGTTTCCGATGACCAGGGCTCCATCGTAACGCTCCAACATTCTTTCAGGGTCCGGATCCTCCACCACGTACTCGATGGGTCCGCAGCCATGGAACCGTTCCAGAATGATCTTCAGGAGCGCGACGGAAGTGCAACTGGACCGGTCCAGGGCCAGGCGGGAGACTCGGGCTATGGGCAGCTTGCTTACGAAAAAGACGCTCTTGACCTCCTGCCGGGAAGCGATGCAGATATCGGGAAGGACTCTCAACCCCGGGATCCGGCAGCACTCGATGACCGGGATCAGCGCCACGTCCGCCTCGCCGGCGGCCAGCCGTCGGGCGCACTCGGAAGGAACGTCGAAAGCGACATCCAGGATCCCGGCGTGGCGGCCCTCCAGGAATCCCCATCCCAGCGGCACCGCGTTAAGGAACTCGATGAACGAAACCCGCAGGGGCAAACGGTCCTGGCCTCCAGACAAAATCGACTCCAAAATACCAAGTAGAGGTTAGCAGTCGAGGGTGAAATCCGCGGAGCGGCGGTTTTCCTACCGCCGGGAAGGGGCGACTTTTAGTCGCCCTCTTGGGGGGGTTAGGGGGGACGGCAGTCCCCCCTTTACACTCTCCAACCGCCGAATCGCCCAACAACAGGCAAAGATGGGCATTCAGGAAATCGCCCCTCCACCCCATGGAATTATTCCCCGCGTCGTTATCAGATAGAAATGAACCAGGAATCCCTTCTCTGGCTCGCCCTGTCCCGAGTCCCCGGGATGCCCGCCCGCGTCACCCGGTCCCTGATCAAGGGGGAGCCGCCGTTGTCATCCTTTTTCCGCTTGTCCAGAAAATCCCTCCAAAACCTCCGGCTGCCTGAGAAATCCATCGGCGCCATCGTCGACGGGTCCGCGCTCCGGACGGCCGACCGGGAAATCCGCCGGATTCCGCGGCTGGGGCTGCAGTTGGTGACCCTGGACAGCCCCCGCTACCCTCCACTCCTCCGCCAGATTCACGATCCGCCTCCCGTCCTCTACTGTGAGGGGCGGATCGAGACCCTGTCCGGACCCTCGGTGGCGTTGGTGGGATCCCGCCGGCCCACCGTCTACGGAAAGGAGGTCAGCCGCAAGCTGGCCCGGGAACTCTCCGCCCTGGGACTCTGCGTGGTGAGCGGACTGGCCCGCGGCGTCGATTCCCAGGCCCATTGGGGAGCCCTGCAGGAGGAAGGCGGAACCGTCGGGGTCCTGGGTTGCGGCATCGACGTGGTCTACCCCCCGGAAAACGGGGAGTTGTTTCGCCGCGTGCGGAAACAGGGTTGCCTGGTCAGCGAGTTTCCTCGCGGCAGCCCCCCGGCGCGCCACCGCTTTCCGGCCCGCAACCGGATCATCAGCGGACTGGCTCACGGGACCATCGTCACCCAGGCGGCCAAGGGGTCCGGTTCCATCATCACCGCGAACCTCGCCCTGGAACAGGGACGGGACGTCTGGGCGGTGCCGGGAGCCATCACCCTGTCCCTGAGCTGGGGTCCCAACTGGTTGATCCAACAGGGGGCCAAGGCGGTCCTTTCGGTCCAGGACGTGTTGGAGGAGCTTCCCCCCTCCGTGCTGGGACGGCTCGAGGAAAAGAACGCCCAAGCCTCGCCGACGCCCCGGCCCACCGCTGGGGAAGAGGCGGTGCTCGGCTTGCTGGCCGTCGATTCGACACTCCATATCGACGCCATCCTGACCCAATCGGGTCTGGACCTTTCCGGGCTCAGCGACATCCTTCTGAGTCTGGAACTCAAGGGCCTGATCCGCCAGAGTCCGGGCCGCCAGTACAGCCGGCGGCTGTCTTGAAGCTATTTTTGTTGCTCTCGGCAGAGGCGCTTGTGCTATAGAAAGGGCGGCTCGGCGGACGCCGTGGCGCCGCGGGACGCAGACTTGACGAGGAAAAGAGACTTTCGACCATGACTGATCTGGTGATTGTGGAATCGCCCGCCAAGGCGAGAACGCTGGGGAGATACCTGGACAAGGGAACCAAGGTCGAGGCATCGGTGGGCCACGTGCGCGACCTGCCCAAGAAGGGTCTGGGAGTGGACGTGGAGGCCGGCTTCGAGCCTGAGTACGTGACCATCAAGGGCAAGGGGTCCGTGCTCCGGAAGCTGCGGGCGGCCGCCAAACGAGCCGACCGGATTCTTCTGGCCACCGATCCGGATCGCGAGGGGGAGGCCATCGCCTACCACATCGCCCAGGAACTGGGGGCCGGGAAGCGGGAGGACGCCGGACGCTTCCGGCGCGTGTCCTTCAACGAGATTACGCCCGGCGCCGTGAGGGCGGCCATGGAGCACCCCGGCGAAATCGACACGGACCGGGTCGACGCCCAGCAGGCCCGCCGCGTGCTGGACCGCCTCGTCGGATACAAGCTCTCGCCGCTGCTCTGGAAAAAGATCCGGCCCGGCCTTTCCGCGGGGCGGGTCCAGTCCGTGGCCGTCCGCCTCCTGGTGGAGCGTGAACGGGCCCGGCGGGCGTTCCACTCGGCAATCTACTGGGACCTCAAGGCGCACTTGGCGGCGCATCGCAAGCCGTTCATCGCCGGTCTGGTGGAAGTGGACGGCCGGCGGACGGCCACGGGCCGCGACTTCGACGAGGCCACGGGAAAATTGAAGGCCGGGCGCAAGGTCCTCCTGGTCGACAAGGAAAGGGTGGCAAGTCTCAAGAGGCGCCTGGCGGTTGGGACATTTTGGGTCCGGTCGGTAGAGAAAAAGCGATTCCGGACCAATCCGGCCCCGCCCTTCACCACGGCGACGATGCAACAGGAGGCCAACCGCAAGCTGAATCTGGGCTCTCGGGAGACCATGCGGCTGGCGCAACGGCTCTACGAACGAGGTTTGATCACCTACATGCGCACCGACTCGGTCAACCTCTCGGGCGATGCCATCTCCCAGATCCGTTCCACCGTCAAGGCCCGCTACGGGCCCGAGTACCTGAACCCCCAGCCGCGGCGCTACCGGACCCGCTCCAGTTCGGCCCAGGAGGCGCACGAAGCGATTCGTCCGGCCGGGGCCGACATGAATACGGCGGCCGAGCTCCGTCTTTTGGGAAAAGAGCGGTCGCTGTACGAACTCGTGTGGCGCCGGGCGGTGGCGACGCAGATGGCGTCGTCGCTCCAACGCCGGGTGACCGCCATCATCGGCGCGGCCGAGGCCCGATCGTCAGGACTGATTTCTGATCGCGAGTTTTCGACACGAGATCCCGAGGCCAGTTTTCGAGCCCGAGGCAAGACCATCGAATTTCCGGGATTTCTCCGAGCCTATGTGGAAGGGTCCGATGACCCGGAGGCGGTGTTGGAAGACCAGGAGATCCTCCTGCCGGACATGGTGGAAGGGCAGGAATTGGATCTCAGGAAGCTGGAGAGCTTCGAGCGGCGCACCAGGCCGCCCGCCCGCTACACGGAAGCTTCGCTGGTGAAGGCCTTGGAGGAGAAGGGGATCGGCCGTCCCTCCACCTACGCGGCGATCATTTCAACCATCCAGAATCGCGGCTATGCCGAGCTCAAGAAGAAGAATTTGCATCCGACCTTCACTGCCTTCGCCGTGACTCTCCTGATGGAGAACCATTTCCCGGATCTGGTGGACACGGGATTCACGTCCAGAATGGAGGAGTCCCTGGACCATATCGCCCGCGGCGACATCGACTGGCGGGAGTATCTGAAGGGCTTCTACAAGGGAGAGAACGGATTCGAGGCGCGCCTGACGGAGCAACAGAGCAAAATCAACCCACGAGACGCTTCCACGGTCAAACTCACCGGCCTCACGCCGCACGTCAGGATCGGCCGCTATGGTCCGTTTCTGGAAGACGTTGCGGAAGCAAATCCGCGGACAGCTCCTCTCCCGGACGGGATGCTCCCCGCCGACCTCACCGCCGAGCAGGCGGACGAGATCCTGCGCCGCCGCGACCAGGGGCCGGTCGAGCTGGGGAAGGATCCGGATACGGGAGATTCCATCTACCTGCTGGATGGCCGTTTCGGCCATTACGTGCAACGGGGCGATACGCAGCAGGAAAAAAAGCCGCCCCGCCAAGGGCTTCCGCCGGGAACGGCTCCCGAGGAAGTGACCCTGGATCTGGCCCTGCGCCTGCTGGCGCTGCCCCGTCAGGTTGGGGAGCATCCGGATTCGGGAGAGCCGGTCAGAGCCGGCTTGGGGCGCTACGGCCCCTACGTGGTGCACAAGCGGGACTTCCGCAGCCTGGCCCCGGGTGACAACCTGTTCACCATCCGGCTGGACCGGGCGCTGGAGCTGCTCTCGACCCCCAAGCGGGGCGCCAGGACCAGAATCCGGGAGATTGGAGAGCACCCGGATGACGGGGCCCCCATCGAATTGTTCAAGGGGCGCTACGGGCCGTACGTCAAGCACGGAAAAGTCAACGCCTCCATCGGGAAGGACGTCGACCCGGCCGATGTGGACGTCCCCGCCGCCGTGGAACTCCTCAAACGGCGTCTGCAACGCGACCAGGCCAGACGAGGCGGCCGCAGGACCCGCCGCACATCCGCAAGAGGACGCCGCACCAGCCGTCGCCGGGCATCACGCCCGCGGCGTTGACCCGCTGAGTCATTTCCAGGTTGAAGGAGACGAATCGGCTGGATGGGTTGGGACCGTTCATGACTCGGCGCCCCCTGACCGATCAGGGAGCGAATTCCGTTTCAAAATAACAGAGAGACGGTGTTGGACGTCTTGCCCTTGCCGTGCTGGTTGAATCCCCGAACCCGGTAGGAGAAGGCTCCGGTGACGTACTTGCCGATCTCGTCCTTGTACCGGGACGAGTTGGCGCCCACGATCCCGACGACCTGAAACTCGGACCCGCCGTCGGAGCGGAGGATTTCGAACCCCAATTCATTGTCGGAACGGTCTTTCCAGGTCAGCTCGGTGGTGGCCATGGCGCCCTTGAAGCGCTTGACGCCCTTGAGATCGGTCGGCGCTTCGGGGGGCTCGCCCGGCGCCGCGAGGGCCGCACCCGGAGCGATCCAGAACAGAAGCCACGAGACCAATATCGCTCTACGCCTCATCGTCATGTCTCCCTTGTTCTCAGGTGTGATTCCAGTCTACTACGGAAGAGAAGTCTTGGCTTTACAGGCAGGCTTCCGCTCGGCTATTTTGCTGGCAGCCCGTGGTAAAAGTCGTCACGGCATTCGACCGTCCCTGCATCCCGGCGGACTGCGTTGCGATTCGGGCACATACTCCCGGTATGCGCGCCCATAGCGCCTTGTCCGGCGGGCGCAGGAACGGTCTCGGTGCTCGCGAGACTTTCACCACGGACTGCGTAACCGATCGGAATTGATCGATGCAGACCCCTCCCGTCTACTACCCCGTATTCCTGGACCTTCGAGGCCGTTCCTGCCTGGTGATCGGAGACGGGGAGTTGGCCGAAGAGAAGGCGAGGAGCCTGGAGGAAGCTGGAGCCCGGGTTCTGCGTTCCCGCACCTTCGATCCGGAGGTCAGCGACGTTTTCCTGATCGTGGCAGCCACCTCCGATACCGGTCTCGGCCGCCGGATCAAGGAGTTCGCCGACCGGAAGGGGATTCTGGTCAACGTGGTCGACCAGACACCCAACTGCGGTTTCATCGTCCCGGCCATCGCTCGGCGCGGAGATCTGGTTCTGGCCATTTCGACATCCGGCAAGAGCCCGGCCCTGGCGCGCAAGATCCGGAAACAGCTCGAGGCGCAGTTCGGACCCGAGTACGCAGATTTGGTCCAGGTGCTCGGAGAGGTTCGGCCGCTGGTCAAGGAGCGCCTGAATTCCTTTCGGGAGCGGAGTGAGTACTATAATCGGATGGTGAGAGATCCGGACCTTCTGGAAATCGCCCGGCGCCGCGGTGTGGCGGCGGTCCGGTCCCGGCTCGAGGAAGACTTGCAATGAAGATTCTCCGGCCACGAACCGGACGCGTCGTCCTGGTGGGCGCCGGTCCGGGCGATCCGGAACTGCTGACGGTCAAGGCGGTTCGTTGCCTGAGCCGGGCCGACGTGGTCATCTACGACCGGCTGGTCGATGCCAGGGTCCTGGAACTGATTCCCGAATCCGCCGAGGCCATTCCCGTGGGAAAGAAGGGGGGACACTACGGTTTCCCCCAGGAGAAGATCCATGAGCTGATGGTGTCCCGGGCGCGCGCCGGCAAAGAGGTGGTCCGCCTGCAGGGAGGAGACCCTCTCATCTTCGGCCGGGGCGGGGAGGAGATGGACTACCTGTCGGCTCACGGCGTCCCCTTCGAGATCGTCCCCGGGGTCAGCGCCGCTTTCGGAGTCCCCACGGCCGCCGGGATTCCCCTGACTCACCGGGAACTCTCCTCCTCCGTTCTGGTCCTGAGCGGTCATCGCGCTTCGGGGTCGGACCTGGACCCGTCCTGGACCCTCGCCGCCCGGGCCGACACCGTCGTTTTCCTCATGCCCCTGGGCAACCTCAAACAGATCATCTCCCAGTTGGTGCTTCATGGACGGCCGCTGGACACGCCGGCCGCCGTCATCGGATCGGGAACCCTGGAGCGGCAACAGGAGGCCAACGGGACCCTGCGAAACATCTTCGGGCGGACCCGGAAGGCGGACATTCGCTCGCCCGCTCTTCTGGTGGTCGGAGAGGTGGTTCGTTTCCAGGCCCTGAAGCGAAGTTCGGCGGAGAGCCTGCCCCGGGTCGAGACCGAACTGGCGGCCACCGGCAAGAAGCCTTGACCGGCCGCCGGCCGCGCGGCTACTGAACCCGGTCCGTCACCGGGTCCATGTCCTCCATGATGATCGATTCCCGGGCGGCGAAATCCTGCAACTGGGTCCTGAGCTTCTCGTTGAGCAGAACCATGGACCGGATGCTCTGGTAGTTCAACGGCTCCTTCTTCCCGTCATCGTTCACGACGAATGGGGGATTCGCCTGCACCAGAAAGGCGATGAGCTGAATCAGGAAGTTGCATTCTCCGGCCGACAGTCGCCAACTGTAGTCGCGATTCAGAAACTCTTGAATCCGGCGTTGCTGTTCGATCTTGGTCTGGTCCATAGGGGGCTCTTTCCGCCGCTTCTACCGCTCTCGGTAGGACTCGGCGTAGATGCGTCTCAAGGGGGCGAGACAGTAAGTTTCCAGCAGGTCCTTCAGGAGTTCTTCACGGCCCATGAGCCGATCCTCATGGCGTGAATTGAGGACGAATGTCAGGCGAATGATGTCAGCCTTGTCCTTTCGGATGTCCAGCGAGACCGAGTGGGACATTCTGGGATCGAAGTGGAGCAGGTCGCTGAAGCTGAAGTGATCGAACTCGGGGTCGGTCCACGGCTTCTCATGGCGGCATTCCCAGTAGTAGTCCTGGAGCCGTCCGGTAAATTGATCATAGTCGAACCCGGCGGACTTGTTGTTGACGCTGGCCTCCACGCAGAGCCGCGTGTCCTTCCTCAGCGCGCCCAGGCCGTAGGTGACTTCCAGTTCCCGCCTGCGGGAGAACTTGATGCGGTGGTTGCCGCGTCGGTGGAAGCGCTTGACTTCAGGCTCGACTCCCACTTCCCGGCTGTCCTCCTGGGTGACGTAGCTTTCCTTGGCGCGCTCGTACCATTCGTCCACGATCCCGTGCGCGATCCGGTCGAGCAGACGAAGCTGAAGGTCCCTGGAACCCATGGCAGGCGGTATTCTCACAAAATTGTCGGCCAAATGTAAATTGTTGTAAATTGGTCCTGATGCGTCCTATCCGTGCCCTTCTCTGGATCGGCCTCTGGATGCTGTGCGCCTTTCAGCAGACCCCGATTCGAGTCGAGGTCGAAGCCGTCAACGTCCTGGTCACCGTGACCGATCGGAAGAACCGGTTCGTCACCAATCTCCAGAAGGACCGGTTCCACATTTATGAAGACGGCCGGCGCCAGTTCATCACCAATTTCAGGCACGAGACCTCCCTGCCGTTGAGAATCGGCCTGCTCGTCGACACCAGTTCCAGCGTCCGCTTGAAGTTGGAGTTCGAAAAGCGGGCCGCGACCCGGTTCGTCCATTCCATCCTGCGTCCTCAGGACCAGGTTCTCCTGGTGGAGTTCGACTCGGGTGTCTCTCTGCTGCACGATTTCACCTCGAACCCCAGGTCCATCGCCAAGGCCATCCGGGGGCTGAAGGCGGGAGGAGGAACGGCCCTGATGGACGCCTTGTTGAGCGTCTCCGCCGAGAAGATGACGGACTACGAAACCCGGCAGGCCATCGTGATCCTCTCCGACGGCGTCGATCGCGACAGCGAGCATACGCTGGAGGACGTCATGCGGGGCATCCATCGTTCCGGCGTCACCGTCTACAGCATCGGCACCAGCCGTTTCGGGGCGGATCAGCAGAAAAAGGGGGAAAAGGTTCTCAGGTTGCTTTCCCGCGAAACGGGCGGACGAGCCTTCTTTCCCTACACGGCCGACGGACTGCAGCAGACCTTCGATCTCATCGACGAAGAGCTCAGATCCCAGTACAGCCTGACCTACGTCCCCAGAAACCGGGCTCGAGACGGCAAGTTCAGGGAGATCGAGGTCAAGCTGATGCGGAACAAGGGTCTGAACATCCGGCACCGCAACGGCTACTACGCCCCCGCCACGTAAGATGGGAGGGGCGACTTTTAGTCGCCCTCTTGGGGGGGTTAGGG